>CAZEWD010000107.1:5736-9556 GCA_964515725.1 uncultured Binatia bacterium (SeqCode) | reverse complement strand
TGGGGAACCTACCCATGATCATCACAACCGAAGAGCTTTCCCGCTGTTCCCTGGCTGGGGCAGGCAGCCTCATCACACGACCCGAAATTCTCACCAAAGCCATTCACAAAGGCGGGACGGAAGAACAGAAAAAGAAATGGCTGGCACCCATCGCAGCGGGGCAGATCATGGTCGGGATTTCCGTCACGGAGCCAGACACGGGCTCCGATGTGGCGTCTGTGAAGTGCCGGGCCGAATCGGCCGAAGTCGGCGGACGTAAAGGGTATGTTCTCAATGGCGCCAAGGCGTGGTGCACTTTTGCGGGTCGCGCCAATGTGCTGGCGGTGCTGGCCCGCACCGATCCGGATCCAAAAAAGGGCGCACGCGGGCTGTCTCTGTTCATCGTCGAGAAGGATTCGTTCCCGGGCCACAGTTTCGAGATGAAGCAGGCAACGGGTGGCGTGTTGACCGGCAAGGCGGATGCGACGCCGGGATACCGGGGAATGCACTCCTTCACGTTGAATTTCGACAACTATTTCGTTCCGGCCGAAAACCTGGTCGGCGAGGAAGCGAATAAGAACAAGGGATTTTATCTGCAGATGGCTGGCTTTGCGGCGGGCCGGTTGCAGACGGGAGGGCGCGCCACGGGCCTTTCCCAGGCCTCTCTCGAACGTACCGCGGAATACGCCGCAGATCGAAAACAGTTCGGCCAGCCGATCGGCAATTTCCAGCTCACGCAACACAAGGTCGGGCGCATGGCGACGCACATCATGGCCGGGCGTATGCTGACGTATGCCTCAGCGTTGAAAATGGATGCCGACGAGTCCATTTCACTCGAACCCGCCATGTCCAAATTGTTCGCCTCGGACGTTGCCGTCTGGGTGAGTCAGGAAGGACAACTCGTGCACGGTGGGTGGGGCTATGCCGAAGAGTTCCCCATCTCACGTTACGTCGTCGATGCCACGGTGTTGCCCATCTTCGAGGGAGTGAAGCCGATCCTCGAGCTGAAAGTCATTGCACGCGGCCTGCTTGCCGCGTGACGGATCGTCCGGTGGCTGGCACGGGATGGGGCGCGGTTCTGGCGCCTCAGCCCGTGTGTTACTGGCGCCGTTCAGGCGTCGAGCCAGGCAGGCACAGGCAGGCTCCGTGAGCGGAGCCAGGCCGCGTTGTAGAGGCGCGACCGGTAACGGTCGCCGCCATCGCACAGGATGGTGACGATCGTGTGACCCGGGCCGAGTTGGCGTGCGATCGTTTCCGCTGCCGCCACGTTGATTCCACTCGATCCGCCCAGATAGAGACCCTCTTCGTGCAGAAGGCCGTAAAGGGTCTGTAGCGCCGTCGCATCATCCACCCGGACGGCATCATCGATCGGTGCGCCACGCAGGTTTTCCGTGACACGGCCGTTGCCGATTCCTTCCGTGACAGAGTTCCCCTCGGCTTTGATTTCTCCGGTCTTGATAAAGCTGTAGAGACCGCTGCCCATCGGATCGGCCAGAATCGTGCGGACCTTGCCGTTGCGTTCCTTCAGGGCGAAGGATACTCCCGCCAGCGTTCCGCCCGTGCCCGTTGCTGCCACGAAGGCATCGATCCTTCCGTCCGTCTGTTCCCAGATTTCCGGACCCGTGGTCTTGTAATGGGCCTGGCGGTTGGCCGTGTTGTCGAACTGATTTGCCCAGAATCCTCCCAGTTCTTCAGCTAGCCGGCCGGAGACGCGGACGTAGTTGTTCGGGTCGCGGTAAGGAACGGCCGGTACGGGCCGCAACTCCGCACCGATGACGCGCAGGAGATCCAGTTTTTCCTGGGACTGTGTCTCGGGGATGACGATCACGGTCTTGTAACCACGCGCGTTGGCGATCAGTGCGAGACCGATTCCCGTGTTTCCCGCCGTTCCCTCCACGATGGTGCCTCCGGGGCAGAGCACTCCCCGTTCCTCGGCATCCAGGATGAGATAGAGAGCCGTGCGGTCCTTCACCGAGCCGCCGGGGTTCAGGAACTCGGCTTTACCGAGGATCTCGCAACCGGTGCGGTCGCTTGCGCGGTTCAGTCTCAGAAGTGGAGTATTCCCCACACCACCGACGATTCCGCCAACAACATGGGATAGGGGAGCCACGCGGTTACCGGAGAAGGAGGAGCTGTTGATCGGCGGTAGCGGCATAGACGCCACCGCTGCCATCCGCGTAGCGACGAATTGCCGGGGTTCCGAGGACCTGTGCGCCGGTGCCGGCGGCAAAGGATTCTCCCGGACCGTCACCCAGGTCCTGCACGAACAGCAAGAATCCATCGGCCGGCACGACGACCGTGCGTGTGGTGCCTTGCTGCGCGACTACCGGGGGACCCGGCATGGCGACGGGCAGACTCCAGACGAGAGATCCGTTCGCCGTGTCGATGACGCGCAAGAGGTCGTTGTCGGGATCGGAGACGTAGAGATGATTCCCAGCCAGCGCCGGCGAGGGCACGGGCAGATCATCGGGTGTCGTGGTGGGCGCTTCCCAGAGTTGGATCGAATAAACAGGTCTGCCGTTGGGGCTGGTCTTCAACAGGCGTCCCGATTCATCGACCGTGTAGATGGCCACTGTTGCCGGCGAGGTGCCGTGTGAGTCGATCTCCACCACCGGAGCATTCCTTACGGGGGCGGCCGTGCTGACAGTGAACATCACATAGGCATCGCTTCGCAAAGCGTGGAGATATCTGTCGCCCCCGCCGAAGATGGCCAGGTTGATGTCCTTAGCCGTGAAAGCTGGCGAGGATTCGATCGAACCGTCCGTCGTGATGGCGAACCGCTGGAAACCATTGGGGCAAACCGCCACGAACTTCCGATCGAAAGATCCGCTGAAGATGGTCCCGTCGATACCGTTCAGTGCCGGCGAGGCGGTCACGATCGAACCGATGGAGAAGGGCCAGTAATCCGGTTGGGAATCACCTTGCGCGTTGACGGCGTGGAGGGTGCCGTCATCGGCCCCGAAAAAGAGGTTTTCGGCTCCAGCCCGCGTCGTTACGAGAGGCGTGCTGCGGACCGGTGCGTCTGCACTGAAGGCAAACTCGGCGATCGGCTCGAGATTCCCGCCCGTGTCGGGATCTGACTCGATGGCGAGAAGCTGGCCGTCCATCCGGCCGAGATAGACACGCCGATCGATTTCGCCGGGGACCGTGCCATTTCCCAGAACGGGAGAATTTCCGATCGGGGCAGGAGCTACGAAGGTGCCGTGAACGGTGGGTTCTGCGGCCAGCGTAACCCCCTGGATGGTTCCTGTGTTTTGCGTGTCGTGGCGGAATTTCGGCCAACTCGATGTCGACAGTACGGCTCCGTCCTTGAATTCACACTTTGGACCGCTTCCGCCGGACTTGCAGGCGGCCAGACCGAGCAACAGAGAGAGCGCAACGAGGATCGACAAACGGTTCATTCTTCTGCCACCCGATAAAGGTTGCCATCGTCGGAACCCACCCAGATCGTTCCGTTGGCGTCAATCGCCACGGAGGAATGAATCGGGCTACCGCTGGCGCAGGGCGGTGCCGGGCACAGCGTGATCGGTGCCCAGGCACTGGTTCCCGTCTTTCCATGAAGGGCGTAGAGCTTCCCCGCGGTCGAGCCGAACACCACATAGCCGTCACTCGAAACCGCGGGGGAGGACAAGACGTTGCCTTCGACTGGTTCTGGGAAGTCGGAGGAGGGCGGGATGAGCTCGCCGGTATGCGAATTCACGATCACCAGATCTCCGGCTTTACTGAGCGCAAACAATGCGCGTCGTGCAGTTGTCGGAGTCGGTGTCGCCGTGGGAGTCTCGAGGGGATCCTCCGCCGGAGCCGCCTCCGCCTCCGCCCCCACCTCCACCTCCACCTTCTG
>CAZEWD010000107.1:0-5726 GCA_964515725.1 uncultured Binatia bacterium (SeqCode) | reverse complement strand
CGGTACTGACGGCAACGACCTGTCCGTCCGCCGAATTGACGTAAATTGCCCCGGCGGTGAACACCGGGGACTGGGCCAGCGCCACTTCGCTGTCGCGGAAGGGACTGAAGGTTCGACGCCAGAGAGGAATTCCATTTTCATTGACGGAATGAAGCGAGCCATCATCGCCGGTGATCAGGACGGAGCGCCCCGGACCCAACGCCACCGATGCGGAAAAGCCAGAAGGCCACCCAGCGCCCGGCGGGTATTCCCACTGCATCGTGCCGTTGGGCGCATGGGCATAAAGCTTGCCGAAGATCTGACCCGGAGCGTTTTTGCGGGTGATGGTGGCGGCAATGTAAACGCTCAGAATATTGCCTGTCACCGAGTGCCAGACCAGCGCCGGAGAGGAAACGAAGCTGGCGCTCGTGATATCGGGATCGGAGGCGCGCGGATCGAAACAGGCCGTACAGACGGCGGAGGAGTCCGTTACCGTAGTTGCGTCCGAAAAGCCGTACACACGGCCAGAGGATGAACCGATGAAAATGCTCGTCTGCTCGTTCACCGTGTGGACGGCAGGTGAGGAGACGAGGGCGCCCAGGGCGATTTCGACTTTGCCCGAGGGCGGTATCTCCGGGCAGACGGCACATGATGTGGCCGACCATTTGCGTGTCCCGTCATTTCGCACGGCGAGCAGGGTTCCTGCCTCACTGCCAACGTAGACGGAGCCGTCGGTATCGATCGAAGGGGAGGAAGTCACGGGACTCAAGGGGGACATCGAGTCTACGGCGATTGCGGCGGGCGTCTGCCGTGCCGTCTCGACGCCGGCCACCCCTGTGCCGGAGTTTGTCGTGTCGGCACGGAAACGCGGCCAGGGAGACCGTGGTATGGGCTTGGAAGACCCTCCACCGCCCGAGCTGCAGCCACAACTCAAAGCCAGTGCCAGGGCGAGCAGAAATCCGGGTCGCATGATTGGCGGGCACTTCTCATAGGCCATTCGAAAACTCAATCTCCGTTGAGCGGTTTACGAGCTGCAAGCTGCGCAAGATAGGCAGGTGGATCGGTGTCGAGCAACCCCTCCCGGTAGGTTTGGATGTCGAAATCGGCAAATGCCGCGCGCAATTCACCGTCTTCGAGAAGAAACTCCGGATGCCGTGTCCGTCCGATCTCCTGTTGCCGCAACAGAAACGTTTCGTACAGGAGGGTCCCTCCCGGGCGCAGAGCGCGGCGAATCTGTCCCAGCAGGGATCTCTGGAGATACCGGACGACGATGATGGCATCATAGGCGCAGGCGGGGAGCCAGTAGGATTCGAGATCCGCCTGGATGGCTTCTACTGCAAGCCGTTGTTCGTTGGCCTGAATCATGGTGTGTCGCAGAGCGGCGAACGAAATGTCGATGACGTGAACGGAGGCCCCGGCGCGGGCCAGGAACAAGGCGTTTCGTCCTGCGCCTCCCGCGATATCGAGGACACGTCCGCCGATCCTGTGGGCGTTTTCCACGATGAAACGCGATGCCTCCTCTGGGGGAGTGCCCGTTCGATAGCGTTGCTCCCAGCGGTCGCGCGCCTCGTTCATGATTCAGTTCAGGAGAGCGCGTGCCAGGGTGAGCACTTCTACGCTCGATGCGCCCGAGTCCAGCAATTCACGGCTACAGACATCCACGGTGGCTCCGGTGGTCATCACGTCATCCACGAGGAGGATCCTGCGATCCCGGATGTGCTTCGGGTCACGTACCGAGAAAGCGCCCCGTACATTCCGCTGCCGTGCCGAGTCGCTCAGCTCGACCTGCGGTGCCGTGTGCCGGATGCGCCGCAGGGCATGCGGTTCGACACGCAGGCGCAACCGCCAGGCGAGTCTTTTGGCCAGGAGAAGCGACTGATTAAAACCTCGCCAGCGAAGTCTGTCCCGGTGCAGTGGGACCGGCACGATCACCTCTGGCGACAATAGAGAAGGAAGGTTGGCGAGGAGAACTCCCGTCAGGGTGGCAGCCAGGGTCACGTCGCGTCCATACTTGAAGCGCTGTAGCGCGACGGCCAGCGGGTTGTCCGTGTCGGTCGTTTTATAGGCAACGCACGAGCGGGCGCGCAAAAAGGCCGGAGGCTGGCGCAAACATCGGCCGCACAGGTGTTCGGGGGACGACCGGGATTCGAACGGAATCCCACATCGCCAGCACCATGGTGGCGAGAGCCGTTCGATGCGTTGCCAGCAACCGGAACACAGCGATTCGGTCAACTTGCCGGCTCTGCCGCAGACCCAGCATGAGGGCGGATACAGAAGATCGAGAAAGGTGGACCAGAGGGAGACCACGGGATCGAATGGTACGCAGCCTCGGCCGGCGAATCAATCGGCGAGATTTCTCGAACGGCGCCCCCTTTGTCCAGTGGATCAGGCAGAGAGATACGCTCTTTGGTGCTTTGACTGGCGCTGGCCGGCGGCCTATCATTGAGCGCGATGAATTCCTTGAAGCGCTTCGTTCTGGGGTTCCTGCTGGGAGTCGGGCTGATGTACTGGTATCTGCACAACACCGAACTGGGCAAGTCGGATACGGTAACGTGGATGTCGGGGGCAGTAACGGATTACCGGGGCGACAAGGAACACGACGCGGCACGGCAGGCCCTCGGCGAGAAGTAAGGAGATGCCGGCGGCGCTGGAAGGGGTCCGGGTGATCGATCTCACCCGGGTCGTGGCGGGGCCCTACGCCACGATGCTTCTCGGCGACATGGGCGCCGAGATCATCAAAATCGAGCTCCCCGGCCGTGGGGATGATGGCCGTTACGGCTATCCGAGCATCGAGGGTGTGCCGCTGGCCTTCGCCGCGCTGAATCGCAACAAAAAAGGGATCACGCTCGACATTCGGAAACCGGAAGGGAAGAACCTTCTGAAAAAGCTTATCGCCCGGGCAGACGTGTTGATCGAGAATTTCTCTGCCGGAACGATGCAACGCTGGGGCCTTGGTTATGAGGATCTGGCATCGATCAATCCGCGGCTGATCTATGCGGCGCTTTCGGGTTTCGGCCATTCGGGCCCATACGCCGAGCGTACTTCCTACGATATCATTGCCCAGGCCATGGGCGGTCTCATGTCTCTTACCGGGTTCCCGGATGGTCCGCCGATTCGGGGTGGCGGTGCATTGGGAGATTTCATCGGGGGGCTTTTTGCCGCGTACGGGGTCTGCTGCGCCTTGCAGTACCGCAATCGTACGGGGCAAGGGCAGTTCGTCGATATCTCCAACATGGATGCGATGCTGAGTATGACCGACAACTGGTTGACGGTGACAGGCATGACCGGACGCTTGCCCGAGAGAATGGGCAACCGGCATCCTTTTACGGTGCCTTACGACTGTTTTCGCGCCAAAGACGGGTGGCTCGTCATCGGAATCGGGAACAGCCAGCTCTTTCGGTCACTCATGACAGCGATCGGGAAGGAAGATCTCGGACGCGATGTACGTTTCAAATCGCCGCCGGCAAGGCTGGAGCGCCATGACGAGGTCAACCGTATGGTCGGTGACTGGGTGCGTGAACATACGGTTGAGGAGGCGATGGCGATCCTTGGGCCGAGTGGCGCCAACATTCCATGCGCTCCCGTCATGACGATCGATGCGTTGTTGCACGATCCACATGTACGGGCGCGGGAAATGATCGTCGAGATGGAGCATCCAACGCTCGGGCCGGTGCCAGTCACCGGCATTCCGGTCAAATTGTCTGCTTCCCCGGGCCGGATCGAGGCGCTCGGACCTGAACTCGGCGAACACAATGAGCAAGTATACGGAACACTTCTCCAACTCACACCGGAGGAGTTGAAGGAATTGCGGGAAAGCGGGGTGATTTGATGGCAGCAGAACTGCCGGTTGTGCAGAAACTCAAAAAAGAACTCGCGGAGCTGCAGCACGAACTGACCCACAAGATTCCCAAGGATCTTCAGGAAGCCGCCAGTCACGGCGATTTGAGCGAAAATGCGGAATATGATGCCGCAAAACACCGCCAGGAATTCGTGCGGGCCCGCATCGGTCAGATCCAATCGCGCATTCGCGATCTTTCTTTATATAACCTCCAGTCGATACCCCACGGAGTCGTTGCGTACGGTAGCCGTGTGACCGTGAGTGATCTCGATGAAGGCGACAGTCAGGCGTATGAAATCGTCTTTCCTGAAGAAGTCAATGCGGCCGCAGGCCTGATTTCGATCAGCTCGCCGATCGGGCGAGCTCTCATGAACCGCTGTGTGGGCGATGAGGTCGAGGTGCAGACGCCGCGTGGCAAGCGGTATTACCAGATCATGGAACTGGTAACGATCCACGAACGCAGGTAACACTCGGATCCTGCGTCGCATTCCTTGCGACAGCAATAGACCGTATGCTAGAGGCCTAGGGCAACCCCAGGCCGAAAATACAGGAGAGGTGGGCTGCTCAGCCCACCTTTTTTTTGAGGAAAGATGAACGAGAGTGTCCGATCGCGAGTTTGGCGGATCGCCGAGCCGCTGGCGGCAAGTGAACGTATGGAAATCGTAGACATCGACTATCGTCGCGAAAGCGGAGGCATGATCCTGCGGCTGTTCCTCGGCGGTCAGGATGACGCACCGGTCGGTCTCGAGGAGCTTTCACGGGTCAGCCGGCAACTGGGAGACCTGTTGGACGTTCACGAGATCGTGCCGGGGGCGTACACTCTGGAAGTCTCATCGCCAGGGATCAACCGCCGGCTGCGCCTTCCGGAGCATTTTCGACGTTTCATTGGCAAAAAAGTGAAGGTCCGATGTGTGACGCCGATCATCGGGCGTCGTACCTTTACCGGGATTCTTCAGGACGTTGGCGCCGACGGGGTGCGGGTAAGCGATGGTGAAGGTGAGCATTTCATTCCATTCGCTGATATTGCCCAGGCCAATTACCAGGCGGAACTCTAGAATTCGAGAGGTAACCGACGATGCATGCCGAACTCAGCCGTGTAATCGAGCAAGTCAGCAAAGAGAAGGGCATCGACCGTGCCATTGTCGTCACGGCAGTCGAACAGGCGATCCTCTCGGCGGCGCGCAAGGCGATGGCTCCGACGATCCAACTAGAGGCCAAGTATAACCCCGAAATCGGTGAAGTGGAACTCTTCAAAATCCTCACCGTGGTGAACAAGGTGTCTGATCCGGAGGTGGAGATTGCCATCGAAGATGCGCATGCCAAGCTCGATCCGGAGGCCCAACTGGGTGACGAACTGCTGGAAAAGCTCGATCAGCGCTATGGTCGCATTGCCGCACAAGCTGCCAAACAAAACCTGATCCAGCGGCTGCGCGATGCGGAGCGCGACATCATCTATAACGAATTCAAGGATCGAAAAGGTGAGCTCACCCACTCGGGGACCGTGCAACGGTTCGAAAAAAAGAACATCATCGTCAATCTGGGCCGAACGGATGCGATTCTTCCCGAGAAGGAGCAGATTCCACGGGAACGTTACCGCCAGGGTGATCGGATTCGTGCCTATATCCACGAAGTCGAACTGAACAGTAAGGGGCCGCAGGTCGTACTATCCCGTACGCATCCCGGTTTTCTCGTCAAACTGTTCGAGCAAGAAGTGCCGGAAATCTATGAGGGAATCGTCGAAATCAAGGCGGCGGCACGGGAACCGGGCGGCCGCGCAAAGATCGCGGTGATCTCGAACGACCCGGATGTCGATCCGGTCGGTGCGTGCGTCGGCATGAAGGGGACGCGCGTGCAGTCCGTTGTCCAGGAACTGCGAGGGGAAAAGATCGACATCGTGCACTGGACGCCC
>CAZEWD010000106.1:9157-9627 GCA_964515725.1 uncultured Binatia bacterium (SeqCode) | reverse complement strand
GGTTCTCGATGCGTTCGACCGCTATGAAGTGGAGGGTTCGTTGTATCGGCGCATCACCGTAGAAGTCGATCTCGAAGGAGGCGTTCGAGTACCTGCCTTCACGTACGCCGGGATCGAAGGGGCGCATCCCGTGAAGCGCGAATAGAGCCGGCTCTCTAGGCTCCCCAACGAAGCATCCATCCACCAGCGATCACACACACGTCCGATCGTCTTGACTTAGCCCTTCCTTTCGCATGTCCTTACCCCCGCGCATGGAGAGCCAATCGCCTTACACCGTGAGTGCCGAGGCGACCCCCATCGTCATCTCCGAACGTGCAGAGATGCTCCGTACCATCTGGCGCCTTGCGTGGCCGGTGATCGTCACCTTCCTGCTCGAGTCGCTCGTCGGACTGATCGACACGCTGATGGTCGGTCGCCTGGGCGCAACTGCTGTTGCAGCAGTCGGCATTGGTGCTCAGGTCCTTACAAGC
>CAZEWD010000106.1:6383-9147 GCA_964515725.1 uncultured Binatia bacterium (SeqCode) | reverse complement strand
CGCCGTCGGAACGGGGACTCTGGCGCTCGTGGCGCGTCACGTTGGTGGACGCGACCATCAGGCGGCAGAGGTCGTCCTGGGGCAGTCGATCCTGGCCGCGTTCGTACTTTCCATCGCCTGCATCGCCCCCGTCATCGTGTTTGCTCCACAGATCGTCGGTTGGTTTGGCGTTGATCCCGATGTGATCGAACAAGGGGGTGGGTTCACCCGCTTCGTCATGCTGTCGATCCCCCAATCCGCCATCCTCTTCGTTGTCGGCTCTGCCTTGCGTGGCGCCGGCGACACTCGAACACCACTGTTCATCGGCTTCATCGTCAACATCCTCAACGTAGTGTTCAACTACGCGCTGATCTTCGGCAAGCTCGGATTCCCTGCTCTGGGTGTGCGCGGCTCAGGCCTTGCCACGGCCATCGCCTTCACCTCGGGGATGATTCTGGCTCTCGGCCTGCTCGCACGCGGCCGTCTTGTGCTGCGGCTCCAGCCCTGGCATCTGCGTCCACAACTCAGTGTGATGCGGCGGGTTCTCGCCATTGGCTCACCCACCGCCATCGAGCAGATCCTCATGCAACTCGGCTTTTTCGTCTACATGGTCTTTGCTGCGCGTTACGGGACCAGCGCCGTAGCGGCCTATTTCATCGGTGTCCGGATTCTGGCCCTTTCGTTCCTGCCGGGCTACGGATTCGCGGCTGCCGCGGCGGCGCTCGTGGGCCAGAATCTTGGGGCTGGCCGGCCCGACCTCGCACGACGTGCCGGCTGGGAATCGAACAAGCTTTCCATCTATCTCATGTCTGCCTGCGGCGTGGTGATCATCCTTCTGGCACGACCGATTGCCGCCGCATTCGTCCAGGACCCGGAAGTCATCCGCGACACAGTGAGCTTCATCTGGGCACTGGGTCTGGCACAACCACTGATGGCGATCGATTTCACATTGGGTGGTGCGCTGCGCGGCGCCGGTGACACCCGTTTTCCGCTCGTCGCCGTATTCGTCGGATTCTATGGTTGCCGGCTCGGCTCAGCCTACCTGGCGGCTCATGTCTTCCAACTGAGCCTTACCTGGGTCTGGTTCGCCCTGCTCGGCGACTACCTGGCAAGGGCAATCCTCAAAGGCGGAAGATTCAACGGCGAACGTTGGCAGAACGTGAGGGTGTGACATCGCTGCAGAGCGGCAAACATTTCTCAACTCGTATCACCACGCCACTCTGGAGGAGTCTCATCCACATCGGGATCGGAATCCAGGAATCCGTTCTGGTCACGCTCAGGCAGAGTGACTGTCCGACACCGACAGGGGCGCATCACCTCGTGCCTGCCGGTCGGCCGCATGGCGTCGTTCTACCTCTTCCAGTTCGGCAAACAGAGTCTGGCCCTGCGCTGTGAACTCGCCGTTCTCACGCAACATGGCCATGCCTTCTCGATTCTTTCCATCGATCGCAGTCAGACGACGCGCAAACTCCGGATTTTCCGCCAGTGGATGTTTCGCATCGCGCATACGCCGGTAAAATTCGGCGACCGGCAGAAATGCGTGAACCGCAAGGAGAATCCCGCTCAATGGCCGGGGATCTGGCCGAACCGGACTCTTATAGAGAGGATGGTAGGCATTGACGAGATAGTCGGCGCTGTAGCCCGACACATTCAGCTTGTTGTGTTGAAACTCATGGATGACCGCTTCGGTCATCGTCATGACATCCGGATGCAACGTCAGATACACAGTGCCTATCGCCTCTCGCAGGGAGGCCGACAGATGTTTCTCCGCGTCATAACCCACCGGAACCATCTGGTGCAGCAACGGTCCCATCTCCGTAAATACCCCCGGGAGAAACTCCCCCACGAGAGAGAAAGACTCGTCCAGACTGCGAACCCACTCCTCGACCGAATGCCCACCCAGATCGATGTGATTTCCCTCCTTATCCGGATGCGCCTCAAAACCGGCAATTGGATTCGTATCCACGGTGGCAACTCGCGTCACACCACCACAGGGCCAGTACCGCCTGTCGAAACGGAAATCTCCCTCCGACGAACCGAGTGCGCGTCCCATGGCCTCGGGTGCCAGAGGCAGCCGGTGACTGTGACCGCCGTCACACATGGCGATCAACGAATCCTTCGCAAAACACAGACGATTCGTTCCCGCGGGGGGTGTGATTTCCCCACCCAGCCGGAAGGAAAGGAGCGGCCGGATCTCGCCGCCGAATTCGGTCTGGAGCTCTGGGGGGAGTAGGCCACGCAGGCCGAGTTCCAACATCAGGTTCGGCAGCATCTGCGTTGCCGCTTCGTCGATTCTCGGTGCGAAGAGGGACAACGCATCGCGCAGGTTCAGGCTGAGCAGGGATGCGCCAATCACGGGCGAGGCAAAACACGCCAACGTCTGCTTCCGGTTGCGAACCAGCGCCTGTCTCACACAGCTTGCGACACGCTCATATACAGGACGTACGGACGACGGTAGGAGCGGTTCCGCCGAGAGAAGTTGCCGGCAACATTGCGCCAGGTAGCGAGCATATGCGGCGTGGAGAGGCTGTGCTTCACCAGGCGGCTCCGGCGGCAGAACGAGGCCTGCCCCGGTCACCTCTGAAATCGCCACACGTGTCGCTTCCATTGTCTACCTGAGGATTTCCCCCGACGCTCGTGGATCTCCTAGACGATGAAATGTTCCAGCGTACGGTTCGTCGTCCACATCTGGAACATCTCGAGATCCTGCTCGTCGGCCGACTCCAATTTGTGCAGCAGGTAGTCGAAGATCGACTTGTGTTTCTTGCACCAAGTCGAATCACGC
>CAZEWD010000106.1:0-6354 GCA_964515725.1 uncultured Binatia bacterium (SeqCode) | reverse complement strand
GTGTTTTGTAGTTGTACTCGACTTGTTGCCCGCACCATGGTTTGTAGACACAACTCACGCAATCCGGCTGCCCGTCGTTCAGCCCGGCCATGACGAGAGCTCGCGTAGCGGCATTCGACATCAGGGAACGGTAACTGTCACGCACCGAGCCGATGCGAAACATATCGTCACCCATTGCGGCGACAAAACGGCCCTCATCCGAGGAATAAATGCTGCCGTCCGGCGCGTAGCCCAACTGGCCGATACAGGCACCTCCCGGGGTCCGTAGGTCGAGGAAATTCGGCTCCTCATCGGCCAGCATCTTATTGAAAATGATGGCGGCGTGGCGCTCCATCACCTGCGTGCCTTTACGATTGAGTTCGATGATGTAATCGACAGCGTTGGCGTAGAACTCCAGGTACTCGTCCATCGAATAACCGAGCGTCTTGGCGCTGCGTGCGGCAAAACCAAACGGATCGAGCTTGCGCAGGAAAACGGCGCGACAACCCACCTCGACGTATTGGTCGATGATATCCTTCCAGCGCGTCAGACTGGGCCGGGTGATCGTGGGAAGCGCTTCGACGCGGTAATGATTCGTGTCGAGACCCAACTCGGCGTACCGATCGTTGATTTTTTTCATCCAGGAGACGGCAATCTGGTGGCTGTTGCCATTCTTGTAGACACGGATGCGATTGTGCAGGTCGGCCGGGCCATCGAGACTCGTGCAGATCTGGACACGCCGTTCGAGCAGGTAATCGAGCTTCTCGTCATCCATCAGGGAAAGATTGGTGACGAGAGCAAAGGACAGCACCTTACGCGCCGTCTTGTTCTTCTCCCGGGCGTACTCGACGATGTGTTTGAGTATCTCCCAGTTCGCCAGCGGTTCACCGCCCTGAAACTCGATCGTGATTCCGCCCGCTGTTGTCTCAAACGCGAGATCGACGCCCCGTGAAGCCGTCTCGACGGACATGTCGGTATCCGTCCGCTCCATCCCAACGATCGAGCTGTGGCAGTACTGGCATACCGTATTGCAGCGGTGCGTCAGAACGAAGGCGTGCAGGGTCGGGCCGTAAAACAGGTACTGTTTCTTGCGGCTCCAGCGCGCTGCCTGTTCGGCGTAGTCGATTTCCCGGGCGATGAAATTCTTCTTCTTGAGTTTCTCATAGAGAGCCTCCCCGGGTTGTGGCTGGCCCTCGATGAAATCTCGGAATTCATCGGGAGTAAGGAGCAACCAATCTCCCATATCGTTGCTGATGAGGACCTTGCTGCCGATCATCCGTTGATTGAACGGCACCGCAAATTCTGGATTCCAGCGGCCTGGACTTGAAATCCGAGAGAGATCAACCTGTCTCCCGCGAGGCAGGAGATCACTCCCCGAACGTTGGTTTGGAGGGGCTACTTCTGGCTGCATCATTCCTGGCGACTCGTTGCTGTGTTGGCGAGCGCAAAATTACAGAACTCGCCAATGACATCACCATCGATGCCGGGATCGATATCCCGGATATCGACTACGAAGTGCTCATTCTCCCGGTGAACGGCAAACGACGCAAAGTCAGCAAACGTTTCGGCTGCCGCACGGATCGCCTCCTCGGTGTATAAATGGGTGTGCAGATGTACGCTGTTTTCCCTGTGTTCCGGCATGTTCGTTGTCTCGATCAACCTTTCTTGGCTTCCCATGGTGCGGCGATGCCCAGTGGGTCCTCGATAAAGGTATCCGCTGCATCCGGACCGTTACTCTGTTCCGCTTCCAGGCTGGGGCCGGGACCGGCTGCGCCAAAGATTGCCAGATTGGTCAGCTTCTCGATGATGTTCCGATTGGCGTTGAAGACGCGCAACCGCAGGGCTTGCGCCAATAGCTCGTTCTCGAATTCTCCTGCGAAGCTCCGAAGTTTGGCCTCGTCGACCATCTCCTTGCAACGTACCGAGACGACATAGCGCGACTCGACACAATCCAGCAGCACATAGGCACGGTCCAGAAACACATACGCGGCAGCATACAACACGTCCCGCGGATACAGGTTCGAATCGAGCGATAGCCTCAATTCTGCTCGACTCGGATCGATCGTTTCAATCTGAGTGTTCATTCACAATCCTTCATGATTCTCGTTCGGATCATCGCATCTCCTGGATCAAGCGCCCCACCTCACAGGCCCCACCAGGAAGTTCGGCTCATTCCTCATCATGTCAGACGCACGGTTTCAGGCCCCATCGATTCCATCTCATTCCGCTCTGGAACCACCTCACCATCTCAGTATCGATCGAGATAGTCGCGTCGCAAGCCAAGGCAGATCCCGTATTGGTGACGGCAACCCTCGCAGCGCGGCCCGTAGGCGTTCGGTGAAATCTTCGATTCCCACAGGGCAAAAGTCGAATGCGGCGTGATCACGAGAACCTTGTCGTCCCGCAGGTCGGCAACGTGGTCTTCGTAGCCCGGTAACATACATCGTGGAATGTGCCGCGAGAGCACCGTCACACCGAGTTGCCGCCCGCGTTCGAAGGCACCGATGATTCCGGGCTTCATCACGCTCACGGGCAACAGGGACTCCAGGTTGTCTTTGTTTCGATCGGAGAGGGAAACGAGCCAGAGGTTGAATTTCTCCACACCTCGCGCTGCCCAGTAATCGACAATATCCGGCAGATGCATCCAGGTATCGTTCTTGATGATCAGATCCCCGATGGGTCTGTGCCCCAGTTCGACCAGGTTACGAACACCCTGTTCCACCAGACCGAGAGACCCGGGCTTGCCCATGATCTTGTCATACAGGGCATCGGTATGAGCCATGAAAGAGATGTGGAATTCGTTGATTCCCGCCTCACTCGCCTCTCGCGCATACGTCCGGTACGAGTACATCAGACCGTTCGAGGCCACCTTGATCGACCGATAGCCGCGATCGCGGCACCAGCGCACAATGGGCAACAGTGCGCGGCGAATGGTCGGCTCGCCACCGCCGAAACTGACTCTCGTGGCCCCACGCATCCGAGCTGCGCTCAACTGCTGTAGAATGACATCGACGGGCATCTGGTCCCGCCGCATTTCATCCGTGATGGAACAGTAGTCACACTGAACGTTGCAGGCATAGCCGATCATGATGTCGACGAGGACGTCGTCGTACTCCACCCAGGTCTGTGAGATGCTCGTGGTCATTGCGGCACCGCATCGATGGCCGGGCGCGCCCTTTCGACGCGCATGTCGGGTTTCTCCTGCGCAAACACCTGGAAGCCCTCACACGTGATCGTCCACGGGCACTCCCGGCACACATCGCGTTTTTCACGCCGGGCACCCAGCCAATCATAGAGGTTGACCTCTTCCGGGAATCGAGGATCGGCAGCGAACACCATGGTGCGACCCAATTTCTGCAGATCTCCCACGACATATCTCTCGTAGCCCGGAAAGACACAGAACTGCGCATTGATGACGCAGATCTGAATCCGTTCGGCACACCGGTCGATGACGGCCATCACCGCTCGCGCCGCTTCCTCGATGGGCGGAACAATCTCCTCCCATGCCTGGCCGAACGGGGTGATGAACTGGAAGTTGATCTTGTAGAACCCCTTGGCAATGGCCAACTCCGTCAGGGGCAGGAGATGATCCACGTTGCCGGTCGTGATCGTCACATTCAGACCAACATCGAGATCTTCGGGGCGTGCGGCCATGACATTGTCAATACCGCACACCGTCTGCTCGAAACTCCCCTGAATTCCGGTCGCCTCATCATGGATCTCGGCCGTGCTCCCATGGAGCGAAATCAGCAAGTGGGTAATCCCGCTCGTCACCAGCGACCGTGCCAGTTCCGGATCACGGAGTTGGCGTCCGTTCGTGGTCACATTGATGGAGCGATAACCGAGCGAGCGCGCCAGATGGATCGTATCGATGAGGCGGGGATGCAGCGTTGGCTCTCCTCCGTCGATGTCGAGTTGGTCAGTACCTTCATTCCTGTGGTCATGCAGCAGGCGTTCGATCTTGTCCCACTCCAGAGATGCCGTGACACGATCTCCGGTCGCGCAGAAGACACAGCGATTGGCACACTTGTAAGTGATGTTCAAAATGAGCTTGCGAGCCTGGCGAGCGGACATCTTGGTGTCGAAGGCAGCGCGGGCCTTGGCGACGAACCCGGGCGGGCATTTCGGCGGATCAAAACTCGGACGGTGCTGGAAGAGAGCTCCGTCCTTCAGATCGATACCCTCCGTAGGAATCAAGCCCATTTCGACGCACTGTTCGTGCAACGCCGTCCCCTTGATGGGTGTCGCAAACTGCATCGACGGCCACGCGCCGTAGCGGTCATAGAGATCCCAGGCCATCTCCATCGTGGCATTGATGTGCGAGGGGGTCTCCCAGGGAAAACCGATGATGTAATGGACCATCAACGGAATGTTCATTTCCTGGCACCAGGCGGCCACCCGATGGATCGCTTCCAGCTTCTGCCTCTTGCCGATGGCGTCATCGAGATCCTCCTGCGATCCGCTCTCGGCCGAGATGCTCAGCATCGAGACGCGCCCCTGCATGAGTTCGAGAGCCTCACGACTGAGGTGGTCGGCGCGGACTCCGTTGGGGAAATCATACGAATAATCGAGTTCGTTGAATGCCGCCAGAAGCGCATTGAAATCCGGACGTACGTTCACCATCTCGTCGAGCACAATGAGCTTACGTGCGCCAAAACCGGTTCGCAGGATGAAGGCCCAGTCTTTCAGCCGAGCCAACGGAATGGGCTGGTAAAGCTTGCGGCCCGTGCGCCGCCAACCGGGATTGCTCGTGCAGAAAATACACCGGTGCGGGCAACCCATACTGGTGAGAAAGGAACGTGTCCCACGCCCGATACCAAAGGTGTTCAGCCAGGTCCCATCGCCAAAACAACGGTCGAGGAAATCATCGAACCTGCGGACGTCGATTCCGTCGAGAAAATAGAACGGTTCGAGGGGGTCACTACCCCGTTCGCCCGCTTCGGTGAGCACACGGCGGGCGTGGCGCAGCGTGGCAAGATAGTCAGGATCTCCGAAGAGGCGCTCTCCCGGGTATTTCAGGATTGCGTCGAACTCCTCGTGTCGGGCAAGCACCCGATCGGCGTCATAGTCCATGTAATGTTGGCCGCCGACGTATCCATCGGCCAGCAGAAAGACCGCCTTCGGGTATCTGGACCGTAGCGACGCGATGAGCTGTTCGGTTTCCGCATGCGCGGCTTCGATTCGCAGGAAAACCGGGCCTCCCAATACGACCACGTCGAACTCTCCGGCGGGCAGATCGGCGATGAAACGATCGTGAGGAGCGCCCAGAACGAACCCACCGGTGGGGCGACGGTAACGGCCGGATGAATCCTGGGCAAACGCGTCATACACCCGGACGCACGCGCCTGCGCGAGCTGTCAGCGCGGCACAGGACAGCAGACCGTGATTCGCAAAGTACGGATAGTCGATGAAATCGTCATCGAGCACCAGCGGCGGATTGACGAAAAGGAACGCACTCATCGCTACAGCGCTCGCCACATCGGCTGCTGCCGTTTTTCGAGACTCGGCTGTTCTGTATTCGATCTCCGCCCCCGTCGTTGCATGAGCCGATCCATCAGTTCGGGAGACGGTTCGTGTCCCAGTACATCCACGATCGTCTCGCGCGGATCTTCGAAGACCGGAGACAGTTCGCGTTCGTCGAACGTCTTGGCCATGGAATACATACCAGCACAGATCGAGTCGAAGCGGCAGACATTACATACATCCGCCTTGCCATGCAGGAATTCACGTTGATGAATGAATCCCTTGAAATCGAGAAACTTGATGCAGCGCTCTTCCTCTTTGATGATCTTACGCGTCTCCGTGGATGCCCAGGCAAAACGGGGCATGTAGCACAGAGGGACACGCTCGGCGCGAAAGCTGCGACCGTTACGCACCAGGTACTCCATCGCCTTCTCCAGCGACACATGGAATTCGTAGTGCTTGGGGATGCAGTCCGGATTTTCCTCGGCGCGGTTACCGTCCGGATCCATGTTGTTCCACACGAAGTGGTGGAGGAACGGAAAATTCTCACACAACCACTGCACGGTTTCGTGCAGATGGTCGCAGTTGTAGAGATTGATCACCGTGTTGATGTCGCAGGTGATGCCCATGTCGGGAACATGGCCAAGGCATTCGATGAGGAGGTCCCACGCCCCCTCGTACTGGGTGATGAAGTCGTGCACTTCGCGCCGGTAGCTGTGCAGGGAGAGATGGATGTGGGTCAGGCCCGCATCGACGCAGCTCTTGAAAAACGCCTTGTCGGCGAGTTGCTGGCCGTTGGTGATCATCCGGCTGAACAGGTTCTTCTCTCGCGCGTAGCTCAACGCGGGAAGCAGCAACTCCGAGATACTCGGCTCACCACCGGTCAGGATGACGCCGTCGTATCCCATCTCC
>CAZEWD010000105.1:5609-9740 GCA_964515725.1 uncultured Binatia bacterium (SeqCode) | reverse complement strand
ACCGAAGTGCAGCGCTTGTACGGCGAGTCACGCGCGCTTCTCGCCGCAGCGACATGGCACTTCGTGAGCTGGGTTCTGGGAGCAGGAGAAATCTGGCTCGGTCTGTATTTTCTCGGACGTCCCGCCAGCATGATCACGGCACTTCTCATGGAAAGTCTGGGGCAGGCTCTGCGCAGTGCGGCATTTCTCGTGCCCGGCGCCATCGGGATCCAGGAAGGTGGCTATCTCCTACTCGGCGGACTCTTCGGTATCGATGCAAACGCAGCGCTGGCCCTGTCGTTGATCAAACGAACGCGTGAGCTGATTCTCGGAATACCCGGACTGTTCGCGTGGTTCATCGGAACCGCAGCGTCGAGACAACCCGATCACAAGAAAAACATCCAACGCAAACCACCACCAGATCTATGATCAAGTCGTGATGCGGGAGAAACGGCCGGGCGGGCAACGGTGCAACGGCAATGCCCAGATCAACTGCTTGCCCTGCGACGTGGCAACTGCGGGAGTTTCTTACGATCGTCGATGAGGTGCCGGATGGTCAGGATCGGCCGGCGCAGAAGAAGTTTTGGCCCGGCATAACGCATCACCTCACGAATCTTCTCGCGATTCGCCGGTTTGTAACAATGGATCGGACATTTCACGCAGGAGGGTTTGGAATCCCCATAAGGGCACTTTTCCAACCGATGGTTCGCATAAGAACGCAGTTCATCGCATTCCACACAAAGGTCCCCGTCGGGATGATGGTGATCCCGGCAAAACAGATGGATCATGGCCTCGATCGTTTTCCATTCACGCGCCCGGCGGCGCCCCTTGAACGCCATGCGGATGACACTGGCAGAGGCAGGCATGGATTGCGAGGGGCAGAGGAAAGCTCCACGTGCCGGACTGCACCCGATTGAAAATACCGCAGGGCACCCGCCGTCGGATTCTCCTTTCTCTTCCCTCCCTCCTCAGTCCGTGGCAGAAATCCGCGCCGGGAGGACAATCATGTCAACGTTGCTGGAAAACCCCGCAATGAAGCTGTTCGGCCTGACCTACATGATTCTGGTGCTGAAAATGATCGCCGTCGGCTATTCAACCTCGTTCTACCGGATCCGGGACAAGCATTTTGCCACTCCGGAGGACTATGAGTTGCAAGGTCTGAAACCCAAAGAGGCAACACATGTAGACGTCGAACGTACACGACGGGCGCATCGCAATGATCTGGAAAACATCCTCCCGTACTTCGGTGTCGGATTGTTCTATGCCCTCAGCGGTCCCTCCATGACAACCGCCACCATTTTCTTTGTAGGCTTTACGGTCGCCCGTATTCTGCACAGCGTATTCTATCTGATGTCCTGGCAACCATGGCGCACCATTGCCTTCGGTATCGGACAAATCATCGTGGTGATCATGGCCATCAGCCTGATTTTGCAGTTGGTCTGAGCCAGAGAGAGACGGACTCCGACTGGCAACGTGACGGGATCGAATTCGATCACTGCCAGAGCCGGTCGGCTGGACACACGCACACGTCCGGTTAAAAGACTGCCATGAGTCGTTTTCACGAAATCGTCCATAACATCGCCATCTTTGCGACCACCCTGGTCTCAAAGTTCCTTCCAGACCGTGTGCCCATGGCACTGTTGGGCGACGGCTCGTCGAAAGATCTTTGTTGGGCCATCGCCCAGACGGGAGCGAAAAAAGTACTCGTCGTCACCGACGTTGGACTGGTCAAGCTTGGCCTCATTGCGGAAATCACACGCAGTCTCGACCAACATGGCGTCGCCTGGTGTCTTTATGATGGAGTCGAGCCCGACCCGACGTCGGAGCAGGTAGCCGCGGGCCTGGAACTGCTCCAACGTGAAGGTTGTGACACGGTGCTGGCTATCGGAGGCGGTTCACCAATGGACACCGCAAAGGTGATCGCCGCCGCTGCCGTGGATCACCGCCCGTTACGAATGCTGGAAGGCATGCTGAAGCTGCGGCGTCTGCCACTGCCGCTCTACGCCATCCCCACGACGGCAGGAACGGGTTCAGAAGCTACAATCGTCGCCGTGGTCTCCGATCCAACGACTCACCTGAAAAAGTTCTTCATCGATCCAAAACTTCTGCCTTTGATGACAGCACTCGATCCTGCATTGATGGCGGGGCTGCCGCCGCCGATCACGGCAGCAACGGGGATGGATGCGTTGACACACGCGATCGAATCCTGCCTGTCGAAGGTTTCGAATCCGCAGACGGAGCGTTGGGCCAGGACCGCCATTCGTCTGATTTTTACGAATTTGCCAAAGGCGTATGCGAATGGCTCGGATCTCGACGCGCGCCGTGCCATGGCTCTCGCCTCGTACTATGCGGGTCTGGCGTTCACGCGCACCAGCGTTGGCTATGTCCACGCAATCGCGCACCAATTGGGAGCGCAGTACCGCACACCGCATGGTCTGGCAAACGCCATCGTCCTGCCCCATGTCCTCGACTACTCCTTTGATGCGTCTGCACCGCGTCTGGCTGACCTCGCCGCCCTGATCGGCATCGAGGAGGGCGACACATACAGTCGTGCACGCGCCTTCATCGATGCCGTTCGCAGGCTCTCTGCCGATATCGGCATCCCGACAACCCTCGCCACATTACGCGCACACGATATCCCACTCCTGGCACAACATGCCGTGAAGGAGGCCCACTGCAACTACCCGGTACCGCGATACATGGAGCAGGATGACTGCGAACAGCTCATCCGCCGACTGCTCCCCCGGGGTTGAGCAGCAACAGCAGTTACGAAGATCAACGGCAGGAAGGATCGTATCCCTCACCCGCCCTGCGTGAAACGTCGCAGATTCTGCAGGTCATCCTCCTGAATTGCTGTGGCACCCGCGGCGACAAGCCCTGTGTTTTCTCCATACCAGGACAGGACAGGCTGACCGCGAGCGAGCGCTTCGAGGCAGACGTGCTCGATCTCGCCGCCTGGTCGTGCGTGTACTGCAATGATCACATCGGCCAATGCTGCCACTACGGCATCGCGTCGTTTTCCGTTGCGCGCTACTGCATGATCGAAAAGTCGATACGTCGAGAGGATCAGTGTCCGCTCCGTGTCGAGGGGTGCACGTCCGGGGCCCAGACCAGACGGATCCCGGTCGGTTCGCATCCCCATTGCGGCAAACAGACCGCGATCCAAAATCATGACTCGTGCTGCCGCGGCAGCCCGCCCGGCCACCGCAGTGATCCGGTAGGTCGACTTCATACCACTTCCCACCAGGGTGAACCCCTGTGCCGCAGCCGCACGTACGGCAACCAGGCTGGCCGAAACCGACGATTCTGACAACGTTCGCGAGTTCAACACGGCCAGGGTAGGACTCTGCAAAACGTCAGGGTTACCCAGCCCATAGACGACCGTGGCCGGGGGCCGTAAGCGTTGTCTCAAACGTTCCGGATAGTGTGGGTCTTCCATACTCCAGACGATGCCACCAGCCGCAGCCAGTTGATCGGCAAGCCACTGGCAGCGAGTCTCGTGTGCCCGGCTCATACAGCAGATCCGCTCCACGGCAGTCGGATGCAATTCGTACGCGTCACGCAACACCGCCTCGGGCAGACGGAAGAATGTTCCCAGTGTATGGCCACGCTGCCGATTGCATTCGACGATTCGCAGTGCGCTCCGGTCCCCCACCCGCGGAAGTTCCGAGAGCATGATGGCATGCAAGGCTGATTCCTTGTCCATGAAAAACCTCCGTGTTACGCGGTGCCGCGCTCCTCAACGGAATTCGGGAGTCATTGTTGACACATACATCCGGAGGGATTCCCATGACGTGGCACGATCGCACCATTCGAGCACATGGCCTGAACTTTCACCTCACTGAATGGGGAAGTCCGACTGCACCTCCGGTACTCTGCCTGCACGGAATTACACAGACAGCACATAGCTGGGACGAAATCGCGGTCGACCTGAGCCGCGACCACCGAGTCCTTTGTCTCGATCAACGCGGTCACGGTGACAGTGACTGGGCGCCAGACGGCGATTACAGACGACAGACTCAGGTCGCCGACATCGCCGCCATCACCGAGGTTCTCGGACTGCAGCATTTCCTCCTCTGCGGCATGTCGATGGGAGGCATCGTTTCGATCAATTTCGCAGCACAATACCCGGAAGCGGTTCGGGCCCTTGTC
>CAZEWD010000105.1:0-5599 GCA_964515725.1 uncultured Binatia bacterium (SeqCode) | reverse complement strand
AACATCCGCAATTTCATCCAACAGCAGGATGTAGTGCCCTCCTTCGACGCCTTCGTGGAACGCGCCCACCAGTTCAATCCACGCCGTTCGATCGAGAACATCCGCAGCCGGCTGAGGTACAATCTGAAACAACTGCCCGATGGTCAGTGGACCTGGAAATACGACCCGGCATTGCGTTTGGCAGATCGCGGGTTCCAGGGCTCGGCCACCACAAACCTGTGGGATGAAGTGCGCGCAATCCGCTGCCCGACTCTCCTCATCAAAGGGGAAGAAAGCGATATCCTTTCGGCTGACAGTGCGGAGAAGATGCAACGTGCAATTCCCGGAAGTCGCCTGGCCATCATACCGGGCGCAGGACACTCCGTGATGGGAGACAACCCGGCTGGCTTCCTTGTAGCTTTGCGCGGATTTCTCGGCGATTTGGCGAAATCGAACCGGTAAGCCCATATTCCTCTCACCAGATTCCGAACAACTGCATCCCGCCGCACGGCGCTGGTACACTGGCCTCACTGCGTGCTCGTGTCATCTCACCAATATCCATCGTCGACGAAACTGACGTAACGCCCGCGCCCGATCACGATATGATCGAGCACCCGCACTCCCATCAACTCGCCCACCTCACGCAGGCGCCGTGTGATCTCGAGATCCTCCTGACTCGGTGTTGGATCCCCGCTGGGATGATTGTGAACGAAGACGACTGCGGCTGCCGACTCGCGCACGACGGGTTCGAAAACGTCGCGCGGATGGACGATGCTGGAGGTCAGCGATCCCTGAGATACACGCACCTCCTTGATTTTTCGATGTTTATTGTCGAGCAGCACTGCGTAGAAGTACTCTCGTTTTTCGGCTGCCAGCCGCTCGCGGTAGTGCGCGTAAATATCCGCCGGCCCTCGAAAGGCGTCGCCCGTCCGAAATTCTCGCTCGCCGTAACGCTTTGCGATCTCCAGAGCGGCAAGGATCTGTGCCGCCTTGGCGGGGCCCAATCCGCGAATGCGGCAGAGATCACCGATGGCCACAGAAGCCAGAGCATGGAGACTCTCGAATTCGGCCAGGATCGCACGCCCCTGATCGACAGCCGTATCACCACGGCTTCCACTGCGGAGGACGACCGCCAGGAGCTCCGCATCGGTGAGCGAACTCGCACCACGCTGCAAGAGTTTTTCCCGAGGACGGTCATCCGCAGGCCATTGTTTGATCGATCGCGACAGTTGCATCACATAGAGAATACGACTCGACAAACGTGCAGTCCAGCGACTTTACATTACTGCAACACAAGGTTCTGCAATATTCATCCGATGAATGAAGCCCGACTGCCGATCATCCCGCTGGTATACGTTCGTTGGCGGGCCGGAGGTGACCTGCTAAGTACCGCCGGACTCGCAAGGCTGGAAGGAGGCAATGATGCGAACGTTGGCGGCCTTAATTCTCGGGTTGGCATTGGCGACGGGTATTGCCCGCGCGGAAGGGAAGAACACGATGATTTTGATGTCCACATCGCTGGGTGATGTGAAAATCGAGTTGGACGATGAAAAAGCACCGATCACGGTGAAGAACTTTCTGTCGTACGTGAATGACAAACATTACGACGGCACGGTGTTCCACCGGGTCATCCCCAATTTCATGATCCAGGGTGGCGGCTACGACGCGAAGCTGGAAGAGAAGAAGACCAGGGACCCGATCAAGAATGAAGCCGGCAACGGCCTGAAGAATGACGTCGGCACGATCGCCATGGCGCGCACCAATAATGTCGACAGCGCCACGGCCCAGTTCTTCATCAATGTGAAGGACAACGCATTTCTCAACCATCGCGACGAAACCCCGGCCGGCTTCGGATACGCCGTCTTTGGCAAAGTGGTCGAGGGTATGGATGTGGTAAACAAGATCGTCAACGTGCCAACCGAGCGTCGCGGGATGCACGAGGCTGTCCCACGCGAACCGGTGGTCATCAATTCCATCACCGTCATAAAATAAGGTGGCTGGAACCCGGGATATTGAAGCCCGACCACACACCAGCCGTTCCCGGAAGCTACCGTTCCGCCGTCATCTTCGATTTTGATGGCGTCCTGATCGACTCTGAAGGGCTCCAGTACCAGGCCTACTCTATGGTGCTGGAGCGCTTTCAGGTTTGCGTCTCGCGGGAGGAATATGCCGCACATTGGATCGCGGCCGGACGTGGGCCGGAATACGCAGTGCGGACCTACCATCTGCCCGTGACGCCGGCGCAATTGCGCGCCCTGAAACAGCCCCTCTACCATGATCTCCTGCGCCAGCACGTGGAACTGATGCCAGGAGTGCAGGCTGCTCTGCGACGTCTGCTACCCCATCATGCCCTCGGTATTGCAACGAACTCAAACCAGGAAGACGTCAACTACGTCCTCCGCCGTTTTGGACTCGACGGCTACTTTCGAGCCGTCGTGACGCGCGAAGCCTACACATCCGCCAAGCCGGAGCCCGACGCCTACCTGATCGCTGCAGAACGGCTCGGATTTGCACCCGCACAATGTGTGGTCATCGAAGACGCGGAACGTGGCGTCATCGCTGCCCATCGAGCGGGAGCTCGACCAGTTGCCGTACCCAATCCGTTCACTGCGAGTAACGATTTCTCCCTGGCACGACGCATCGTCACAAGCCTCGACGAAGTCACCCTGGAACTGATATCCGCAGTGCTCACAGAGGACGAAAGACCGCATTGAAACGAAAGCGGAATACGCCGGAGGAGCAGGGTTCGCTGTTTGCCGGACTGCCCGATCCAGGCGATCGGCCACGGCGAAAGAAACCGGGAACAGAGGCGGCATCTGATACGTGGAAGATGCCGGAAGTTTCCGGCCAGACGGTGGCACAGATCCGTCTACGTTGGAACAGACGCCTCACACCGGCACAGGTTTCGAAGGTTGAACGTGAACTGAGCCGCTTGCCCCCCATTCTCACACGATTGGGATTCGGGACGGTGCAGGTGGAACGCGTATCTGTCCGGCGCCGTAAGAGCTGAAGGGAACAAGGAGAAGATCCGGCAACGCCTGTCCCCGGGCTGGTGCATCCCACCGGCACAGTGTCCTGGCCGACGCAAAACGGTTGGCCCCGTAAAAACTTTGCCGCAGCTCTTCCATCTCGATTGATTCCGAACCAAAGTAGGGACCCATGTCGACCCATACAAAGTTCCTTCTGAACGAAGACGAGACCCCGACGACCTGGTACAACATTGTGGCAGACTGCCCGCAGCCACCGCCGCCCGTGCTGCATCCGGGCACTGGGAAACCCATCGGCCCGGATGATCTGGCACCGTTGTTTCCCATGGCGTTGATCGAGCAGGAAGTCTGTACGGATCGTCTGGTTCCCATCCCTGAGGAAGTACGCGACATCTACAAATTGTGGCGGCCGACACCGCTTTACCGCGCCCGCCGATGGGAAAAGTTTCTGCAGACTCCCGCACGCATCTACTACAAGTACGAAGGCGTCAGCCCGGCCGGATCACACAAACCGAATACCGCGATTCCGCAGGCCTATTACAATAAGAAGGAAGGCGTCACCCGGTTGTCGACGGAGACCGGAGCGGGACAATGGGGATCGTCCCTGGCCCTGGCCTGCAACTTCTTCGGCCTCGAATGCCAGGTCTTCATGGTACGGATCAGCTATGATCAGAAGCCCTACCGCCGTGCCCTCATCGAAACCTATGGCGCGGAGGTGATTCCGAGCCCCAGCTCCAGGACGGCGGCTGGCCGTGAGATTCTCGCACGTGATCCGCAGTGCACCGGATCTCTGGGTATGGCGATTTCAGAAGCCGTCGAGGTGGCCGCGCAAGATCCGAATACCAAGTACGCCCTCGGAAGTGTTCTGAACCATGTTCTGCTGCATCAGACGGTGATTGGACAGGAAGCGATTCGCCAGTTCGAGCTGGCCGATGACTATCCCGACGTCGTCATCGGGTGCACGGGCGGTGGTTCGAACTTCGGAGGAATTGCCTTCCCCTTTCTCGGACAGCGTTTCCGTGGCGAGAAAAACTGCCGTATCGTCGCCGTGGAACCTGCAGCCTGCCCCAGCCTCACCAAGGGCGTCTACGCCTACGACTTCGGCGACACGGCGCATCTCACGCCACTTCTGAAGATGCACACACTCGGGAGCACCTTCGTACCACCCGGATTCCATGCGGGTGGACTGCGTTATCACGGCATGGCCGCACTGGTCAGTCATGTCCTCGCACACGGACACATCGAGGCCACGGCAGTCCAGCAACTGGAGTCCTTCCAGGCAGGTGTCGATTTCGCGCGTGCGGAGGGTATCGTTCCAGCACCAGAAGCCAACCACGCAGTCGCCGGAGCTTTACGTGAAGCCCTGCGTTGCAAGGAGGAAGGCAAGAGCGAAGCGATCCTGTTCAACCTCTCCGGTCACGGACACTTCGACATGCAGGCCTACACCGACTTTTTCGCTGGGAAACTCGTGAATTACGAATACCCCGATGCGGAAGTGGCCATGGCCCTGGCCGGGCTACCCAGCGTCAATGCATGAAGCCGGCAACCGGGATCCCCGGTCGCCCTTGTACTGAAAGAACGCTTCATGAGCACACCAACAATCGACTTTTCGGAATTGAGTCTTTGCGACGCCCTCGACCTGGCGATCCTGATCGAAGAGGAAGCGCAGGAACGCTACGAGGAATTCGCCGAGCAGATGGAATTGCATCACACGCCGGCAGCAGCACGCTTCTTCCGCTTCATGGCCGAGAACGAAGCCAAGCACGGTACACAGATCGCTGAACGGCGCCGGGAGCTCTTCGCAGATGCTCCGCGCCGTGTGACTCGAGCCATGCTGTGGGACGTCGAGGCGCCGGACTACGACAAGGCACGCGCATTCATGAGTGTGCGCCAGGCCATGCTGACAGCCCTGTCCTCCGAGGAGAAAGCCCATGCCTATTTTGTCGAGGCCCTGCCACGGCTGAGTGATCCCGAGGTGCGTGCCCTGTTCCGCGAGCTACGGGATGAAGAGATCGAACACCAGAATCTCATCAAGGCGGAACTGGCAAAACTCCCACCTGAACCAGACGCAGATGCGGACGACTTCGCCGACGAACCAGCACCACAATAGATTCCACAATCGCCTGGAACTACCGGTTTTCCTTTGACCAGCCCGGCGACTGATCTCGTACCGAGAATCGCCGCCTTCTCGGACGATAGGTCATTCGGGCCGGCGTGCGCTCCGTTTCCCATGCACATCAAGGACATCCGAATCACTGCGGATGTACCCCGGCAAGAGGATGCTGGTCAGTTCGGATCTTACCTGGCGATCCTGGATAAATGCGACGGGCGAGCAACTGCCGCGTCCCGACAAGTGGCTCTACGCCATCGACTTGTAAATAGAACCCTGCAGACCTGGTTTCGTCTATCCATCTGAAATCACTTAAAGGCCCGTTCGATCTTCTCAGCAACTTTCATCTGGCTGCACTGACAAGCAGCCGAATCTACCGGTCCTCACGTTTGTAAAAGTGTCCTTCGACCGCCATAAGCAACTTTTTGTACATCGCTTTCGACGCGCTTGATGTAGCATCAACTACGACTGTCACTTCTCACGAGGATGACCCACCTCTATTCTCACGGGATGACCCAGGGCC
>CAZEWD010000104.1:0-9811 GCA_964515725.1 uncultured Binatia bacterium (SeqCode) | reverse complement strand
CACCGGGATAGGCTTCGCGTCCTGGAGGCCGCCGCAACAGCAACGAAAGCTGGCGGTAGGCAACGGCCTGCTTCGAAAGATCATCGTAGATCACAAGAGCATGGCGGCCCGTATCCCGGAAGTACTCACCCATGGCACAACCGGTGTAGGGTGAGATGAACTGCAACGGCGCAGCCTCCGAAGCTGTGGCGGAGACCACGATCGTGTACTCCATGGCACCAAAGCGGGCGAGACGTTCGACCACCTGGGCCACGGTGGAGCGCTTCTGACCAACGGCCACATAAATGCAGAGGACGTCGCCTCCCTTTTGATTGATGATCGTATCGATCGCCACGGCCGTCTTGCCGGTCTGCCGATCACCGATGATCAGCTCGCGCTGGCCGCGACCGATGGGGATCATCGAATCGATCGCCTTGATTCCCGTTTGCAGCGGTTCTTTGACAGGCTGGCGCGCCACGATACCCGGCGCCTTCAACTCGATACGGCGTGTTTCCGTCGCTTCAATGGGTCCCTTGCCGTCGATTGGTTGTCCGAGCGCATTGACCACACGTCCCAGTAGCGCATCACCAACCGGCACTTCGGCGATCCGACCGGTCCGGCGCACTTCGTCGCCTTCGCCGACCAGATGCGCTTCACCGAAGATGGCGGCGCCGACGTTGTCCTCTTCGAGGTTGAGAACCATACCAAGGATGCCGTGGGGGAACTCGAGCAACTCACCGGCTGCCGCTTCATCGAGTCCGTAAATACGTGCGATACCGTCACCAGCCGACAACACACGGCCGGTTTCCCGGACTTCAACCTCACGGCCATACTCGGCGATCTGTTTTTTGATGACGTCGCTGATCTCAGCGGGTCGAATGTTCATGGATCCGAATTCCTCCTAATGCGTGGCCATTCCAGAAAGCTGGGCGGCAAGGCGTTCGAGCTGATTGTGGACACTCCCGTCGTAGACCTTACCGCCAACCTCGACGAGGATGCCGCCGAGCAGACCCGGCTCGACGGAAATCTGGGGGAGAACCTGTTTCCCCGTGATCTGAGCGAAGCGATCAACGATATCCGCCTGCTGCTGGGACGTCAGGGGACTGGCGGCACGGATATGAATGCGTACTCGCCCCAGTTCGGCATCGAGCAGGTGTTGATAATCCGTCTCGATGGCGGCGAGTTGACGAATGCGACCGTGATCCCCGAGCAATCGCAGGAAACGTGACAAGAGGTCAGAGAGATTCAGGTCACGGACGATCGCATCGAGAAGGTCACTCTGTTTTTTGATCGTCAGGAGAGGACTCCCGAGAACCGGACTGATGACCGGATCGGAAAGAGCCTCGGCAAGCCGTTTCAGTTCATCGGCCGCCGGTGCCAGGACGTTGCTTTCCTTAGCCAGTTCGAACAGAGCCTTTGCATAGCGGCGTGCAACGGCACTCATGCGGGCACCTGCTGCAAGAATTCTCCGATGGCGCGCTCCTGATCCGCCGCCGACCAGTGTTGTGCGGTCATCTCTGCTGCCGTCTTCACGGCGGCCTGAACCAATTCCGCGCGGAGCTGATCTTCAGCCCGGCGCACCTCGGCGGCCGCCGCTTTCTCGGCCTCACGGCGGATCCCTTCGGCCGCCTCACGTGCCGCGGTCAGAAGACGTTCTTTCTCCCGCTCGATGTCAGCCTGCGCCTGGGCGCGAAGCTGTTGCAACTCTGTTTCGAGATTGGCGATCCGAGCCTGCCATTGTGCGCGCAGTTCCTGCGCTTCACGTGTCGCCCGCGTGGCGGCTTCGAGTTCCTGTACGACGAGTTCATGGCGCTCGCGCACCCATTGTTTGATCGGCGGCCAGACGTAGCGGCGCAGCACGGCCATGAACATGATGAAGTTGAGAAAGGTGAACCCGAGAGTCAGCCATGGAATTCCATGATGTCCGCCCTCTGCGGTCGCATGTTCAGCGCCAAACGCTTGCTGTGCGGTGTACGCACTGACGAGAAAAAGAAACAGGATGGAGGCTGTTCTGATTTTCATGAAAGCGGTCTTCCCACGACTCGTTGTACGATGTCCTGTGCCAGGCCGCGCGCCGCACGGTCGAGGCCTTCACGGGCCTCCTGTGCCTGTTGGGTCAGGCTTTTTCGCAATGCGGCGAGTTCTTCGCCTGCTTGCAGGTGTGCCACAGAAATGATCTCCCGCTCTTCCGCCTCGACACGCGCACGCGCCGTCTTCGACTCGGCGAGAAGCCCACTCCGCACCTCGCGCAGACGGCGATCATACTCCGCCTCGTCACCACTGGCGGTCGCCTGCAGTTCTTCGGCACGCGCACGGGCACCAATGGTGCGGCTTTCGCGCTCTTCGAGAACGCGCAACATGGGGTCCCACACCAGGCGTTTCAGCGCCAGCCAGAGGACGAAGAACGAGACAATTTGAACGACGAAAGAAAAATCAGGAGGAATGGCTAACATGGATTCGTGTGAATTTGTCTGAAGTACATTCGTAATGCGAGCGCCCCCCGTAGAGGTCGTGTTCGGGCGGTGCGGCGATGTTGCCGCAAGGGGGCTTTACCGGAGAAGGGGAACCGGAACGCCGTCGGCCAATCCGGTCACTTCGATAACTCTGTCTTGCTGCTCCCCGTCGCCGCTGGATCCCGCGAAAATTGTGCGACTTTGGCGCCACCGGATGTCGCGGCAGTTGCAGCCGTTGCGGCCGCTGTGGTCCGGTCCGCTCCTGCCGTCGTGGGCGGCGTTGCCGCAGTCGTGCTGCTCGAAGTGCCTGACATGGAACAACGACCCTCGAAGACAACACCTTCGTGGATCACCAGACACGGTGTCGTGATGTTGCCGGTCAGACGGCCGGGCGCCCGCAATTCGATTCGTTTGCGCGCCACCACGTCACCCGTCAGCTTCCCGGTGAGGATCAAGGTTCCCGCAGTGACGTGTGCCGTGACCACGGCGCTCTCGCCGATGATGACCGCTTCCTGCGCCCGGATCTCTCCGTCGACCTGCCCGTCGATCCGGACACTGCCATCGAAGTGCAGCTTACCTTCGATGCGACTCCCTTTCCCTAGTTGCGCCTGAACCTGAGGCTCGGAAGTCGCAGGTGCTGGTTCGCCAGGAAGCACGGGTGAGTTGATGAATGCCGGACGAGCATCGTCAGGGCGTTGGGTCTTTTCGTCCTTGCCGAAGAGTGCCATGGTCATCTCCCATTTAAGGTCGATTCGAAAGCGCGCGGCTTATAACACCCACCCTCTGCGATGTCAAAACAGCATACTCCAAGAACCGATCTACACCGTGCTGGTGCAGTACAACAGGAAAACCAGATCGAATCCTGCATCAATACGTACTCCAGATAATGGGGGGCAGATTGTCTCGGACGTGACGATATTTACCGTAGGATTCCTAATTTTTCTAATAGACCGTTCAATTCGTCAAGTGAATAGTATTCGATTTCGATCTTGCCAGCGCCGTTCTTGCGATTCCGCAGTCGCACTTTGGTCCCGAGATGGTCCTGCAGCCGTACCTCGGCGGCGCGCATGTCGGGATCTGCCTGCACCACCGTACGCCGTTTCGCATGGCGCTCGGCCTCACGCACACTCAAGCGTTGCCGGATGATGTCCTGTGCCAAGGCGATCTTTTCACGGTCTTCGACCAGGGTGATCAAGGCTCGGGCATGACCGGCCGACAGGTTGCCGCTCTCCAGATCGTCCTGGACTTCCGCAGGCAATTGCAACAAGCGCATACTGTTTGCCACGGTCGACCGATCCTTGCCCACGCGCTCGGCCACCTGCTCCTGTGTCAATCCGAACTCGTCGGTCAAGCGCCGATACGCTCGCGCCTCTTCGATCGGGTTGAGATTTTCACGTTGAATGTTCTCGACGAGGGCGATCTCCAGGAGCTGTTCGTCCGGAATATCCCGTACAGTCACCGGCACTTCTGTCAGCCCTGCCTTTTGCGCTGCACGAAACCGCCGTTCTCCTGCAATCAGCTCAAATTCATTGCCGCGGCGGCGGACCAGCAACGGTTGCAGAATTCCATTGTCCCGGATCGACTGGCTCAACTCATTCAATGCACTCTCGGAAAATTTCTGGCGGGGTTGCAATGGATTCGGATGGATCGCCGATACAGGGATGTGCAAGCCGGTCTCCTCGGCCGCTCCGGCTGCCGGAACGGTGCTGGAATCCTGCGGGATCAGCGCACCCAGCCCGCGTCCCAGTGCCCGGCGCTTGGCACTACTCTCCATTTTCATTCCCCTCCTGTCTCCAACGTTCCCACTTCGATCTCAGGAACAGGGTTCCGTTTGATGATCTCCGCCGCCAGATCCCGGTACGCCTCGGCTCCTTTGGAGGAAGGATCGTAGACGACCGCTGGCAGCCCGTGCGACGGCGCCTCGCTCAAGCGCACGTTTCTCGGCACTATCGTCATGAACACCTGCTCCGGAAAGTGCCCCCGGACCTCCTCCGCCACCTGATGTGCCAGACTGTTCCGCGTGTCGAACATCGTCAGAAGCAATCCTTCGATGGCCAGGCCCGGATTCAGGCGCTTGCGGATCAGATCCACTGTCTCCATGAGTGCGCTCAGACCTTCGAGGGCATAATACTCGCATTGGACCGGGACCAGGAGGGAGTCTGCCGCGGTCAAGCCGTTGACCGTCAAGAGGCCCAGCGACGGAGGGCAATCGATCAGAATATATTCGTACCGATCGCGCACCGGACGAAGCGCCTCGCTCAGCCGGTGTTCGCGAGCAATCATCGGAACGAGCTCGATTTCAGCTCCGATGAGATCCCGTGTGGCGGGAAGCACGAACAGGTTTGAAACTGCACAGCCAACGATGCCCTGCTCGAATGGATTCTCACCCATCAGGGCTTCGTACGTTGTAGGCGCACCCTGCAGGCGGTGAACTCCCACCCCACTCGTAGCGCTTCCCTGTGGATCCAGATCGATCAAGAGAGTTCGGCGTTCGAGCATCGCCAGGCTCGTCGCCAGATTCACAGCCGTGGTGGTCTTACCGACTCCACCTTTCTGATTCGCAATGCAAATGACTCGACCCAAGTCCCAACCTTTTAACGAGACGGCGCTTGTATCACTTCGCCCCAGACCAGGAAAGTGTTTCACGTGAAACGTGCTCGGCGTTGTGCCAGAACGAGCACACGCTGGCGTCCGTCAGGCAACGTATAGTCGACCAGCCGGGGTGCGGTGTAGTCATGATGTGCCAATGGTTCATTGCGAACGGCTGGTCCCTTCATTGCCACGGCCATACCTCCATTACAAAGAAGGGGGGCAGCAAGTGAGAAAAACAACGGCAAGGAACTGAAAGCTCTCGAAGTAACGACATCGAATGGATCTACACCGGAATTGATATCCTCCGCCCGGCATTCCATCACTGTCGCATTCGTCAAATCACACTGCCGGATCACTTCACGAAGAAAATTGGCCCGTTTCCGCCGCGCTTCGATCATACAGATGGATTGGCCCGGGAGAACAATCGCCAGGGGAATCGCCGGAAATCCTGCTCCGCTCCCCAGATCGGCAATCCGGGCCCGGCCATCGACCCAGCGCGCCACATGCAGAGAGTCGAGGATGTGCTGGCTGGCAATCATACCGGCCGAATCTGCACTCGTCAGGGACAGGCGCTGGCGCCAGAAGAGCAGCGTGTCTACGAAAGACACGAACCGTTTCTGCATGGCCGTATCGAGCTGAACCCCGATCTTGCCGGCCTCTGTCGCCAGCTTCGTGACAGCGGAGACGGTCTCACCCACTCAATGGATTCCCGATCGTTTCAGGTGTACGGAAAGAAGCGCTACCGCGGCGGGCGTCACACCAGGCACCCGAGCTGCCTGTCCCAACGACCGGGGGCGGACCCCCATCAGCTTCTCTCGGACCTCGCGCGACAATCCCGTCACCAGCTCGTAGTCGAGAGATTCCGGAATGGTTGTTCCTTCCAGTCTCTTGAATCGCTCGACAGCATCGTGCTGGCGGCGAACATAACCCGCATATTTCAAATCGATTTCAACCTGCGCGATCACATCTGCACTTAACGTCACCTCGGGCGGGGACAAGCGGATCACATCGTCGTAGGAAAGCTCCGGACGCCTCAAAATCTGCGCCAGAGATGTGGGGTTGGCGAGAGGCATTGTGCCAAGTTCGCGGAGTTGTTGATTAATTTCCTCTGTCGGAACAAGGGTGGCTTTTTGCAAACGATCACACTCGGCACGAACGAGGCAGCTTTTTTCTGCGCAACGACGGTAATCTTCTTCGCTCAGGGCACCCACGGCAAAGGCCGTCGCCGAAAGTCGCGCATCGGCATTGTCCTCACGGAGAAGCAGCCGGTATTCGGCCCGAGATGTAAACATCCGGTAAGGTTCGCCACCGATTCCTTTTGTCACCAGGTCATCGATCATGACACCGATATAGGCCTGATCCCGGCCGAAGATCACCGGTGGCTCGTCCTGGAGAAGGCGTACTGCATTCATCCCGGCCATCAGGCCCTGCGCTCCGGCTTCCTCGTATCCGGTCGTCCCGTTGATCTGTCCCGCGTGGAAGAGTCCGCGCACGAGCTTCGTTTCGAGAGACGCCTGGAGTTGAGTCGGGTCCACGTAGTCGTACTCGATTGCGTAGCCAGGGCGCATGATCACCGCGTTCTCCAGACCTGCGACGGAGTGGACCATCTCGATCTGGACATCCAACGGTAGACTCGTTGACAATCCGTTCGGATAAACCTCGACGGTGTCCCGGCCCTCAGGTTCCAGGAAAATCTGATGCCGATCCTTGTCGGCAAATCGTACGATCTTGTCCTCGATCGACGGGCAGTATCGTGGACCTCGCCCCTGGATTCGGCCACTGAACAGCGGGGAGCGGTGCAGCGCGTTGCGAATAATATCGTGTGTGGCCGGATTCGTGTAAGTGATGTGGCAGGGGATCTGCTCCTGCTGGATTGCCCGGGTGGTACACGAAAATGGGATCGGCGGATCATCTCCGTACTGGATCTCCAATCCATCGTAACGGATACTCCGGCTGTCCAATCGCGGACAGGTTCCGGTCTTCAGTCTGCCAACCTGAAAGCCGAGAGCCGCCAACTGCTCGCTGACACCGTAGACCGCGAAATCGCCAGCCCGGCCTGCCGCGATTTGTTTTTCACCGATGTGCATCAGACCGTTCAGAAAGGTTCCCGTCGTCAGAATCACCGTACGGCCGTAAATCGTCTCGCCCATCTGAGTGACGACCCCTCTGACCGCGTCTCCCGCCAGAACGAGTCTTTCCACACTGCCCTGATACAGCGTCAGAAGTGGTTGCGCTTCGAGCCGGTTCTTCATCCATTGGCGATACAGCGCCTTGTCGGCCTGAGCGCGCGATGCCCGTACGGCCGGACCCTTTTTTGTGTTGAGCTGTCGAAACTGGATTCCACACGCATCGATGGCGCGTGCCATCTCGCCACCCAGCGCGTCGATCTCCTTAACCAGGTGGCCTTTGCCGATCCCTCCAATGGCGGGATTGCAGGACAACTGTCCAATATGATCCAGATTCGAAGTGATCAACAGAGTCTTTCGGCCCATCCTCGAGGCGACGAGACAAGCCTCGATCCCGGCGTGCCCGGCGCCCACAACAACGACATCGAACTCAGTTGAAAACGGTCCCATTTGTTTCACGTGAAACGTAGTTCCCTATCGTAAAGCTGTGGGCGCACTGCAAGTCTTCCTTACTTACCGATACAAAATTCGGCAAAGATCCGGTCCAGGATGTCCTCGGTGGTGACCACCCCGGTGATCGATCCGACGTGATCCAGCGCCTCCTGGACGTCAACTGCAACAACATCGAGCGGATGCCCCACACGGAGAGACTCCCGGGCGAGTTGGAGTGCCTCGGCCGCACGGAGCAACGCAGCATGGTGTCTGGGGTTCGTGATCAGCGTTCCACCAGGAGTAACTTTAGATTCCGACTCCAGAAGCGCCACGACGGCAGATCGGAGATCTTCCAGACCTGTCCGCTGACGCGCAGAAACACGTACAGCCCCCGATTTCTGCCATTGGGGAAAATCCATCAATTCTGGAGAGCAGGGGAGATCCGATTTGTTCAGGATAATCAGATGTCGCAGCTCACGCACCGCATCGAGAACCGCATGATCTTCTGCACTCAAGGGGGTGCTTGTGTCCAGAACGACGAGGCAGAGATCGGCTTGCCGGACAGCTTCACCCGTTCTTGCCATACCGATACGTTCCACACTGTCGGCGGAGTTCTCGGAACGCAGGCCAGCCGTATCGGTAAGTACAATGGGGACGCCGTCAAAGTCAGCGATTTCTTCAATGGTGTCACGCGTGGTGCCGGCCGTGTCACTGACAATGGCACGGTCTCGCCCCAGGAGGGCGTTCAGCAGGCTCGACTTACCAGCGTTCGGCTTACCGACGATTGCGACACGCGCACCTGATCGAAGCAAAGCGCCTTTACGATATGTATCAATCAGGCTCTTTACATCAGCATAAATCAGGCTTGCATCGTGCTCGAGCTGTTTCGGATCGATCGGAAGATCTTCCTCGGAAAAATCGAGGTGTGCCTCGATGTGTGCTTTGAACCGGAACAACTTGTCTCGCAATTCCGCCAGAGCAGCGGAAAGGTGGCCTCCGAGTTGGTCGGTCGCCACTGCCGCAGCGGTGTCCGTGCGCGCATCGATGAGATCGATAACGGCCTCGGCTTGTGCCAGGTCCAGCCGGCCGTTCAGGAAGGCGCGGCGTGTGAATTCGCCCGGAGAGGCGGGGCGTGCTCCACATGCGAAGACGTGAGCCAGCAGGTGCCGGAGAACCAGTGGACTGCCATGGCAGTGCAGCTCCAGGATGTCCTCCCCCGTGTAGCTATGCGGCGCTGCCATACGCACGGCCAGAACATCGTCGATGGGGCGTCCTTCCACCGTGAGCGCATGCCCGCGATACAACTGGCCGGGGCGCCAACCGGCCGGTCCACGGATTCCCTGAAAAACGCGGCTGGCAATGGAGACACAGAGCGGCCCGCTGATGCGGATGATTCCGATCGCCCCACGTCCCGGTGGTGTGGCAATCGCCGCAATGGTGTCAGAGACATACATATCCCAGGGCTTATACCGAAGAACGGGCACGGCATCACGAAGCGCGTACCACCATGGAGACCGGATGAATGAAGGGCCTCTGTTCTCTACCCATTGGGGAGCGAATGCGCTAAGTACGCGCGCCACGGGGGACGTGTACGTATGCAAGGGAATCTGATCGTGCGACTTCTTGCCGTTGCCGTCGTTGCTGCGGCAATCGCCTACATCATACACCTGCGCAACGAAGTGGCGCAGTCGCCGGCTGCGGTGCCGGCACCGGTAGCACAGAAGCCTGCCGAGCCTGCGGCCCAGGCGCCGGCCCAACCGGCGGCAGCGGCACCGGCTGCTGCGTTGTCGTCTCGCACCATCGACCCCGAAAAGCGCGCGGCCATGATCAAAGCTCTCGGCGGGCCCAATTCCAGCCTGGCAAATCCCGTCTGGTTCATGACGATCCCCAACAATTCCGAGGCCGCGGCCTTTCAGAAACAGTTGCAAGGTATCTTCGAGGAAGCCGGATGGATTGTAAAAGCGAACACACCGGTTCGCTTTCCCATGAAAGCGGGTATCTATATCTTCGCAGCCGACGAGGATCCGCCGAATTATGTCGATACGGCGCAGCAAGCGCTGGAGGCCGGGGGTATTTCCATCGTTTCCTCGGGCCGAGGATACCGGGAATTTTATAACGAGCGGAAACGCGACAATCCGAATTGGGTGGGTTTCGACATGACGCCGGATCAGACGTATGTGATCGTCATCGGACGCAAGCCAGCAGAAGAGCCGTGAGCAACTCAACCTT
>CAZEWD010000103.1:0-9811 GCA_964515725.1 uncultured Binatia bacterium (SeqCode) | reverse complement strand
GCCGATTGGTTGCATAATGAAAGCCGTGACGCCGCAGCCCGAAACGCCGGCCCATCGGCTGGAGGTGGCGGGCACGATCGCCCAGCCATTCTCTGCTCCAGTCGTCGAGAAGGATCGGTTCCCGTACAGGCAAGATATCGACCCCACGTTGCAGCACAAAACTATCCGCCAACAACGAACAACCATCCTCGCCGGCCAGAGCGACAGCCAGTGTCGATTTCCCCACGCCGCTCGCACCGGCCAGCAGGACGACACCCCGGGGCGTCTCCACACCTGCAGCATGAATGGGATGCCAGCCGAGACTCTGCTCGATCCACCACCAGCACGGATAATAGACGAGGTAGGCCAGAAGGGTGGGAAACCGCCTCTGTCGCATCAGGTCGAGGTTGCGCCACTGGCGCATTCGCCGGATGCGATCGCTCAGACGACTATTGCCAAGCCGGTAGTAGAAGTTCCCCTCCACCTCGAGGCGGTGTTCGTCGTAACGGATGCTCAGATGGAGATCGCGCAGGTCATCGACCCGAAACCAGCGCAACGCGCCACCGTCGACATAGAGATCCCGATCGACACGTTGCATCGAGGCGAGCGCCGGATCGCGTCGGATCTGCCGCATCGGCGGTTGACCATTGTGCCAGCGCAGCGAGGCTGCCACCTGCGGCGTTCCAACTGAATCACAAAGGGGTGCCAGATGCTGCCGCGCATAATCGTGCAGCATCGGCAGATCACAACGCAAAGAGAATCTGACATCGTTCAGTTTGCCGGTGATGTCATTCATTGCTCGGCGTTTCCACGGCTACCCCACCCTGATTCCGAGCCGTCCACTTCTGCACCGTGTGCTGCACGGAACGGACGGCAGGTGCCAATCGACCGTAGATGCTGCGCGCTGCCCCGGTCACTCTGTCGAGGCTGTACATGTAGGGGATCTCGGCCGGACCAAAGCCGCGTTTGAAACGGGCAATGCTTTCAATACCAGCGCCAACCATATCGTAAGAAGAAAGACCCTGTTCACAGGCCCAGCGGATCACTTCCCAGTGAAGCAGATTGTTCGGCCGCACGTCCTGCCCCGTCAGATCACTGGCGCCGTCCAGATAGTAAATAGTCCGCTCGTCATACGGAAAGATTCCACCGGAGACCAGACGCCCTTCGTGGTAGGCGAACAATACCTTGACACCGCCACCAGAGCGAGCGAGCGCGGCCAGTGCCGCGTAATCGTTGCGATCGAGTGAGGGCGGTCGATTCGATTTGGCATAGACCTGTTTCGCCATGTCGAAGTAGCGATCCAGATTCTCTTCCAGATCTCCTTCGACGATCTGCACACCGGAGTTCGTTGCCTTGCGAATCGCGCGACGGCAGGAGGAACTGAGAGATTTTGCCCACAACTGGTCCGGTCCGGGTCGCAGATCCAACAGGAAGGTAGCGCGTTTTTCCATCTCGAACCCGGGCGTTGAACGTCCTGCGGCATCAGGTTCTGGCTGGAAACGTATCTCGAAGTAGGAAATGCGCTGGGTACGCAGGCGTTGGCGCAACGCAGCTACCACTGGAGCAATCAGTTGCGCTGGAACCAGCGGACCCAGGTAGGGCGTGGCTGCCTGTGGTGGTGGCGACATGGCGATGCGAAACAGGCCGCGCCGCCTCACGAACAATGGGAATACACCCACCGCTTCTTCTCCCTGGTGTACCACCAACGCCTGGAGTTGCGCGGTACGGCGCTCAGCGACCATCCGTAACCACACCATTCGATGAAATACCGTTCCATGAGGCTGTTTTGCCACGAGAGCATCCCACTCCTCGGCCGACTCACACGGAACGAATGTGACGGGACTCTCTTTGATTTCCGCTGTACTCCTGTTTGCCGATACAAGCGGAGGACGAGGTCTCAGGATCGGAATCCATCTACCCAGACCATCGCGTGCCGCGTTCCAAACGAAACGGACATCTTCCGCGTTGGGCACAAGCACCTCACGCATCGAAAGCCCCGAATCGTATCGGAATGGGATGAGCAGCATGATGGCTGCCATCATATAGGCGAGACTCGTCGCCAGCGCGGCGCCGGAAATTCCCATAACGGGGATGAGCGCTATATTCAGCGCCACATTGGAAACGAGGGCGGTGAGCCCTGCATTGATGTTGACACGCTGGCGGTTACGGCTGGTGAAATCGCGGGAGAGGATGGTGAAGATCGACATCATGACCGCACCGACTGTCGCAAACGCCAGCGGACGCGATGCGGCGGCGAAATCCGATCCGTACCACAGCGGGATCAACACCGGCCCGAAGAGCACGGCGCCCAGACCACCGGTGGCAGTAAGAAGGATCGTCCGACGGCAGGCCTGGGCCGTCAGCCGGTGGACATCCTCCTTCTGCAGGGAGGCCATCTTCGGATAGATCACCCAACCCACGGCCTGTGGGATTTCCAGGATCATCTCCGTGAAATGGAGAGCCAGGCTGTAAAACGCAGTCTGCGCCGGATCCAGGAAATACGACACCATGTACACATCGATTCGAAACAACAGGTGCATGGTGAGAATCTGCACGTACGACTTCAGCCCGAATCGCATCTGGCGCTCGAGCAGCGCACCATTCGGCCGCCAGCCGAACGGGACCATCCGGTGTGTCGCCACCAGGAGGGACACCACCACGATCGTCGGGACCGCCGTATAAACCAGCACGGCACTTTGCAGATCGAGATCCCAGAAAAGTTTCGCGACAGCGAGGAGGACGAGAACAAAAGCGGCACCGGCGAGCGTGCGACGGTTGTAGAGCGAGAAATTACCCATTGCCTGCAGGACGCCGCAAAAGAAATTGTCCACCAGCAGCAGCGGCAGACGCACCAGGGCAAGGGCAAGAGCCCACATGGGAACTCCGCGCATGACCGTAGTCGCCAGGACATCGCGCAGGAGCCACGTGGCGATGCAACAGATTGCGCTCAGACCGAGCCCCAACACGAGGGAGTTCGTCGCCACCTCGTCGAGGCGAGCCCCCTCGCGCCGCACGCAATACACGTTTGCCTGCGTGATTCCCAATTTGGTGACCGTCATCAGTGTCGACGGCAACAACAGCACCAGAGCGAGCAGTCCGCGGTCGTGCGGTCCAAGACCACGCGCCAACAAGATGCCCGTCACCGTCCCCATCATCGCCACACCGATGCGCGAACCGAAGACGGCCAGCATCTCGTAGGAGAGACGGCGCTTCACGCGGACTCTCCCAGGACGGGTGTTTTCCCATCGGCCGGCGTTGCCTGTGACCGCAGCTTTCGCCCAGACGACAGTCTCTGCCGCAGTCGTTTGCTGCCGCCGAGGATCCGATGTGCCAGAGAGAGAGACCAATCTCCCGGCGCGAAGATGGCGGAGACCAACTGCTTCTCTCCACGTAGCCGGCCGATCAGGGCGCGTTCGGCCGGTAGATTGTTCAACTTGACATGGTGGTCGAAAACGAAAAACCGCCGCGCATTCTGTGGTGAAGCCACTGCATCAGCGAAGCGAGCATCACCAGTCAAATCATAGTACTGGATCAACGGCAGGTTGACGCCGGAAAATGCAGCGAGCTTCACCCAGAGCCAGGAACGTCCATTGATCTCCAGCAGCTTGAACTGATCATCGCGCGCGTCGTACTTGAACTCCACCTGACTGATGCCATGGAAGCGAGCCTCTTCGAGCAGACGTCGTGCCTGATCGAAGACCCGAGCAGGAAGATCGAGCGTCTCGGAGACGCTGGCCATGCCGTGGTAGTAGGGGTGCTGCGTGAGCTTGCGACCGGAGTAGGATCGCACGACACGGCCTTCAGGGTTGCTGTAGGAACCAATCGTGTACAGTTGGTCCGGCTCACCGGGGATATTTTCCGCCACCTGAAACTCACGCCCCGGAAATTCTCGCGCGATTTCTTCCAGAGTCTGCGCCAGCTCGGCCTCATTCTCCAGGATACGCAAGCGAAAGACCTTATCGCCAGCAGCCTCCGCCCGGGACGAGGGCTTGAGAATCAGTGGGAAGCGAAAACCCTCTACGGCAGGGCGGACTCCAGCCGCAAATCGTACGCACAGGGGGATGGGCACACCTGCACGTTCGGCCAACTCGTACTGCCAGTTCTTCTCGAAGATTCGCAGGCCGATGTGGGGTGCTGCCGGAACGTGGTAGTGTGGGCTGAGCTCGTCCCGTGCCAGGATCAACTGCTCCAGATCGGCGTCCGTGCTCGGAAACAGAACACCCTTACCGTCGAAGTCAGCGGCAAATTGCAGGAGCGCGTCGACGAGCGAGGAACCCGCGCCCGAGTGGTAGGAAAGATGCTGTTTCGGGAAACGCGAAAAGCGCCCGAGCGCTGGTGGCCAGCTTCGTTCCACGGTCGCCATATCGACACCGGCCAGTTGCAACGAATGGATGATGCCGATGCCTGCCGTTTCTGCATTCACGACGACGGCAGGGTTGGTGAGGCGTACGGACATAGGGTTACTGGATCGCCAGCATGGTGTCGGCACGTAGGCCCTGGCGAAGCGTCTCCAGGGAAATGACATCCTGCGGCGGGATGTTTCCCAGGTTCACATTGAGTCCGAAGTGCTTCACCAGCCACACCTGCTGCGCCTTCTGCGGCGCTTCGAAGATGAGTTTTCCCGGATCGATCTGCACCTCGATTTCCTCGATCAATCCGTGGCGAATTTCTCCACTCTCGCGATACAGCCCAACGGTCCCCGATTCACGGCCTTCGGTAACGACCTTCCACGCACCCGCCGCCAGTTCGTCCTTGATTTGCTTCACCCAGCGGTAGGGTGCAACGACGACGGAAGCATCTTTGCTGCCGACTTCGGACAGGACCCTGAAATCCTTTGCCAGACGTTCGATGTAACGCAGCTTGTCCTCGGGCGAAATCTCGATCGTGCCATCTGACACTTCAACGAGTTCAAATTCATGTTCTTTCAGGAAATCGACGTATTCGTCGACTTTTCCGCGGTGCACGGCAAGCTCGAACAGGCTGCCGCCGCAGCACACGAGAATACCGGTATCACGCAAGGCCTGCAGCTTTGCGTCAAAGTTCTCGACGACCACCGACGTGGCCCATCCGAACTTGACAATATCAATGTAGCTAGCGCTGACCTCGAGCATGCTCTGGATCTCAGCGACGGACATCCCCTTGTCGAGAACGTGTGTCAGTCCGCTCTCACGGGGTCTACAGGTCCGTTGCGGGTGGCTAAAAAGATCGTGCAGATTCATACCTGTTCACCATTCTCTTCCGAGGAATCGAGATACTGCACGGCGCAGTCTCTCGGGAAAATTTGCGTCTCGGACCGACCGATCGATCCCTCGCATCATGCCGGAGACCGCCGCAGAAAGCTCTGCGGCCATGGCTCGGACCTCACTGGATGCACTACTGCCCCGACCCACGCGAGAAGCCATGATTTCGATGGGTTGCAGTGCCGCGGCGTACGCCGCGGCATCGGCAAGTTTTCTCCCGGTTTGTTCGAAGAAGGTCGTGGCCAGCAGTTTCGCAAATTCCGCAGGAAGGCCACGTATCTGCGGCGTAGCACCCACGACCGCGCCAACGATTTCGTGCGCCCGACGTGCGTCGATCCTCTCACGTTGCATCAGGAGATCGGCCAGTTCCGTCGCGCAGGTCCAACCCGACTCCGCCTGTTCTTCCAGCCGTTCCCGCTGGAACCGGGCTTCGGCGAGGACTTCGCTCATCAGCGACAGGATCTGCTGTGTCGTTTGTAAAGCTGATGGCAGTAACTCATAGGCTGTATTCCGATTGTCGAGCTGTCCCGAAGGCGTCTGGTTCGTCGCGACCACGCTCACGAGCTGACCGCCCATTTCGCGCGCTTTGCCACGAATCACGGTCAGGGCATACGGGTTCTTCTTCTGAGGCATGATGACACTGGTCCGGCAATGACGATCGGACAACGTTACGTATCCGAACTCGGCGGTCGACCAGATCTGCAATTCTTCCGCCAGCCGGTCGAGTGTCGTTGCCAGCGATACCAGCAGGGCCATCAGATGGATGGCCACATCGCTCTGCCACATGGCATCACGCGCATGGACTGTCAGATGAGCAAATCCCAACAACTCCTGGACTCGCTCACGATCGAGCGGTAACCGGGAACCATTCGTGCTGGCCGATCCACCGGGACAGGAATCGATGAACGCGATTTCGTTCTCCAGGCGCTGCGCATCCCGCAGGATCGGGTACGCGAATCCCAGAAGATAATGGCCCAGAGTCGTCGGATGAGCATGCTGCAGATAGGTGAAATCGGGCATCAGTGTGTCGACGTGCTGATTGGCCAGCCGAGCCAATTCCTCGATGAGCACGGCAGCATTGCGAAGCGTCTCCCGGCAACCGGCGCGTAACTGGATCAACCAACCGAGGGTGAGGGCCTCCCGGCGCGCGCGGCCTGCATGCATCCACCCGGCATCCGAACCGAGCCGCTTTTCCAACTCCGCGTCACGGTTGTTGTAGAGGTCTCCCCATTTCGGATCGAGATCGAGAGAAGCCAGGCCTGCATCGTGCATCTCGACCAACGCCCCCAGCAACCGGCGTCCCGGTTCCTCTGGAACGATTCCTGTTTCAATCAGCATCAGAACATGTGCCAGATCGGCGTAGCTGAGCCCTTCCCAGAGTGCGGCGGCATAACGCAACTCATGCGCGAACGTTTCGACCAGAGCGGACGAGGGAGCCTCCCGCAACCGGGTTCCAACACCGAGTTGGTGCTTTCGGTCTTGCCGTTTCATGCCTGTGCGTATGCTCCCGCCGTGATTCCGGCGATACGGCCGTGGACGAGGGAGTCCGTGATACCGTTCCCCATCAGCCGGTTCCGGCCATGCAGACCACCTGTCATTTCTCCTGCCAAAAACAAACCGGGAATGTCCGACTCGCATCGTGGCGTCATGCGAAAGCCTCCCAGATGATAGTGCAAGAAGGGATAGATCAGGATGTCCTGCCCGACCTGTCCGGAACGTTCCAGGTACTGATGCACCTTGGGAAAAACGTTCGCCACAACATCAGGTTCCAGTTCGGAGAGTGTAAGCCGGAAACCAATGCTACCATCCTCCCGCCGTACCGCCTCTCCCGCTTCGCATGCCGCGAACATCCGCTGTGTCAGCGCATAACGATCCTGCCGGATATCGCCGAGGTCCCTGCCGTGCCTGTCCAGAATACGGATTTTGAAATTGACGATGCTCTCGGGAATACATCGTCCCAGTTCGTCACGATCCGAGCCGACGATCCCAAAGGGCTGGTACTGGAAGAAGTCGGCATGGACGAGGGGCAGTCCAAGCTCCACCAACTGATCGAACAGAAGATGGTTCTCGTTGTGCGGATTCGTGGTCGGCTGGTTGCGCCGCCGCGCCTCGCGATAAGTCGTGCCTCCCGTACAGACAACGACAGCAGGCGCAGCGATCTCGTTGTGTCCATCCGAATCATCTTCGATTTCGAGGACCAGCCGATCGCGCACCGGACGCACAGCGACAACACGCGTCTGCGGCAGCATCTCGACACCAGACACCTGCAACCGCGCACGCAGAATCTTCACGATCGTCGGTCCAATCTGGTCACGCACTGAAACGATGCGCGGCTCACTGAGTCCGCCTGCACGCCGCCGGATCACGGCACCGCTCTCATCCGTATCCAGAGCCAGCCCCCACGAGCGCAGCACATCGACCGTCCCGCCCACATGCTCGACAAAATTACGAACGAGCTTCCGCATAGAAAAGTTCACGGGATTCCGCTGTCGGAAGCGGGAGTTGCAGCCCACCCTGCGCCATCACGGAATTGGAACGTCCGATCGGCCCGTTACTGATCAGAAGACAGGACACACGCTCGGACGCGGCAATCGCCGCCATCATTCCGGCGGCCCCGCTCCCGACTACAATGACACGAGGATCCGTGTGCACGAGAAAATCCGGCACCTAACTCGGCTTCTCACAGACGACCATCCAGGTGGACGGCTGGTTCCCGGGCAGGCGCTCGAGTGTGTTGATGGCGATCCGGGCGAGTCCGCCCAAACGGAAACGGAGTCGATTGAAGCGACGCTGAATGGGGAAGTGTCTGAGCATCCCTTCAACACGGTGCACTTTGAAACCGGCGGCGCACAGCTCCTGCTCGACTTCGCCGGGCTGATAGAGAACATCATAGATCTTGTAGTGATCGAGTCCCCGTTCCAGGCGTGAAGGCATCGACGTATTTTTGTTCAGAGCGTCGAGCAGAAAGATCCCACCGGGACGCAGCACACGTTGAATTTCGCGGTAGAGGCGGTGCCGATCCTCTTCCTGAAAGTGGCGGATGAATCGAAGTGTGTAGACCGCATCGAAACTCTCGTCCCGAAACGGTAGCACGAACGCATCCGTACGTAGAAAACTCCATCGGTCTGTCGACTTGCCGGTCCGGCGTTGCGCGGTTTCGAGCATCGGCTGGCTCGCATCGACGGCAACGCCGCGATCCCCGGCCACCACCTCGGCCGTCAGCCGTCCCGGCCCACACGCGATCTCCAGAATACGCCGCGCCTGGCGTGACGAGAGTTCCTCGTTGAGGAAATCGACCTGACGGCGGTGCAACAGACCGTTGAGTGGCTGCGCCGTACGCCGCTCCATGTAGACATCGACGACATCCTTATCCTGATAGTAGGATTTCAAGTCGTTGGGTCGATCGATGGGTCTCATGCGGCGACCTCTTCCGGGGGCGAAGCGGAAGTTTGCAGGGAAGCGAATACCGCAGCGAGTCCATCATACACACCGATGCGAGGCTCCCAGCCCAGCAACTGCCGCGCACGGCTACAGTCGTACCATGCCCGATTCGTAGCACGCCTGATCTGATGCGCTGTCACAGGTGAACGGCGGCGCGCCAATCGCAGTACACGTTCCGCCAGGCCAGCGGCAAACGCAACAAGACCGACGGGTAGATAAAGAGGGCGCCAGGATTCCCGCGCCAGGGATCGGTACTCCAGAGTCCAACGGCGTTGCGGGACATTGTCATCAACCAGCGTGAATGCCTGGCCCAGGATGGAATCGGGCGCCTGGATGGCACAGACCACGGCATCGGCAACGTTATCCACGTGTGAAAATGGCAACGGGTAATCGGGACGTGCCAGGATCAGTTTCCATTTGGATGCATTGAATGCCTGACGCGCCAGAGGGGGGCGTTTCCCGGGGCCGTAGAGCAGTCCAGGCCGCAGCACGACGACCGGCGCGCCGTGCTGTCTGGCTTCCCACAGGGCCAGGCGATCGGCCGCCAGCTTCGAGCGACTGTAATGGCCGCGGGAGTTGCTTTCGCTTTCGAAGGAACTGTCCTCGGTGATCGTCACACCATCGGCCGGCACGTCGTAAACACTCAGCGAACTGATATGGATGATACGGCGTGCACCGGCAGCATGGGCCAGGCGGATGACCCGTTGCGTCCCGCGGATGTTTGCTTCGGCAAATTCCTCCCATTTCCCTGTCGTTGCCACACGCGCACCGGCATGTACGACAGCATCGATATCACGCACGGCGGCAGCCACGGATACGTCATCGCACAGGTTTCCCTCGACGACTTCAACCTTGTCGAACGGTAGCGTCTTTCCCGGACGAACCAGCGCTCGTACCGACCACCCTTCGGCCTGCAATCGGCGCACGACTGCGCTGCCGAGAAAGCCCGTCGCGCCTGTCACCAGCACCTTCATTTCAAGCCACCTGCTCCACCCGATCCGTCATGGCGACACCGGCACCTTCCCAGAGTTTCTGCAGCAGCCCCACGGCGTCGCGGCCGTCCTCCGCCGTCACGGGCAAAGGCTCGCCTGCCACCAAGGCACGGTACAGTTGTTGGAAATGCAACCCCATGCCCGGATAGAAGCGCTGGC
>CAZEWD010000102.1:0-9888 GCA_964515725.1 uncultured Binatia bacterium (SeqCode) | reverse complement strand
CCCCAGAACCCAGATCTTCCTAGCGTCCATGTCTTTTCTTTCTCTGCTCCGCAGCGAGGGGAGTGAGTCCACCCAGGGAGAATTCCACAATGTGTTCAGCGGTCCGCGCCGTGAATTGTTTCGGATATTGTTCCCATTTCTTGCGGTAGAGCATGGCGGCCATGACGGTTCGGTAGAACAGGGTCTGGCCGATGATGCTGCAGGCGCACGACTCCACCGCTTCACTGTCGAGAGATGGTTCCAGAAGCGTGATGATATCTTTCAAGTCGCTGATCATCGGCTCGATGAGTTCATCGATGATGATGGGCAGGGCTTCGCTGGGATCGCACAACTCCCGTTGCATCAAGGTGCCGTGGAGGCTGGGGGGCGGACCGAGCAGGAAGTCGAGCATGGTGCGTGTGCGTAGCCGCAGCAGTTCGGTGAGCTTCTCGCGCGAGAGGTGTTGCAGTTCCTCTCTCGACCAGGTGGCACCGAACTCCTGCATGCGAGAGCGGAGATGCGCGAACTGTTCCCGCAGCACCTCGATGTAGAGAGCCTCTTTGGATCCGTAATGATAATGGCCGGCCGCGACGTTCACATTTCCGCGCGCCGCGATGTCACGCAACGTCGAAGCATGGTAGCCGCGTTGCGCGAACAGCTCGGCGGCGGCTTCCAGGAGTCTGTCGCGAGTGTCTTTGATCGTAGTTGGCTTCATTTCGAAACGAGTGTTTAAAACATGTGTTTTGATCATGCAAGAGGGGGTAGTGAAAATTGCGGTACGGGTGCCCCTGGTGCAGAGGGTGTCTGGCCGGCAGCGGTGGATCGATCCGGGCCTCCATGGTGGCGTCGGAGCGTGTGCGATACGGCCGATTCCTGCGGAATCTGTCTGTGGGGTTGGAGATGCTCGTGGACGATCTGCTGTGCTTCCTTCTCCGATGGTGTGGCGGTAGGCTTCGCTCTGGATGAACAAGACGTCTGCACCTGCTGGAGAGCGGCTGACACACATCGTCGTGGCGATTCTGTCGATCGCGGTGATCGGTATCGTTGCAGCTTTGTTCTTTGATGCACCAACGTCCGGTCACAACGAGGTGGTCGCCTCACCGCTGGCAACGATCAATGCGCTGCTCAACGGTGCGGCGGCCGTCCTGTTGAGTCTGGGGTTCTACTTTATCCGACGGCGGCGGGTCCGCGCACACCGGATCTGCATGATGGCGGCCGTTGTGATCTCAGCGCTCTTCCTGGTGTCGTACCTGGCGCATCACTACCAGGTCGGCTCGGTACGTTTCGCGGGGCCATCCTGGTTGAAGGGGATCTATCTGGCGATCCTCCTGCCCCACATCGCGCTCTCTACAGTCATGGTACCGATGGTTCTGATGACCCTCGCCTATGCCTGGCGCGGTCGGTTCGTTCGGCACCGCCGCATTGCGCGCTGGACTCTGCCGGTGTGGCTCTTCGTGTCTGCCAGTGGCGTTATGGTGTACGTACTGCTGTATCACGTACACCTGTGAATGCCTGTGGTGGGGGGAGGATCTTCTCCAACCAGCCCGCATGCCGCCCGGATGGTTGGAAACAGCTTTGGAACTCAGACCCGAGCCGCTTTGAGCCTGGAAGGTTGCTGCTGCCTACAACTCTCCCGCTTCGGGATACTGGATCTCTTCTTCCGTGTGATTCTCGAAACGCGTGTATTCGGACATGAACGTGAGGGCCACATCGGCAGTCGGACCGTTACGTTGCTTGGCGACGATCACCGTCGCCTCGCGATCATTGGCGTTTTTGTCGTAGACCCAGGGCCGGAACAGAAAGGCGATCACATCGGCATCCTGTTCGATGGCACCCGATTCGCGTAGATCCGCCATTACCGGCTTCTTGTCGGCGCGTGCCTCGACCTGGCGGTTGAGCTGCGAGAGAGCGACCACTGGGACGTTCAGCTCCTTGGCCAGCGCTTTGAGTGAACGGGAAATTGCCGAAATCTCCTGTTCGCGGCTTTCGATGCGATCCGCGCCACGCATCAATTGGAGGTAGTCGATGATGACCAGACCGAGGTTGGCCTCGCGGTCACGTTTGAGCCTTCGCGTCTTGGCACGCAATTCGAGGACGCTCATGGCAGGCGTATCATCAATGAAGATAGGGGCATCGGAGAGACGGCCAGCAGCGAGTACGAGTTTGGGCAAATCCCTTTCAGCAGCAAAGCCGGAGCGAACCTTCGACTGATCGACGTGAGCCTCGGAACAGAGCATGCGGAGTACGAGTTGTTCTTTCGACATTTCGAGCGAGAAGATCGCCACACCGATTCCGGACCCGAGAGCCACGTTGACGCCGATGTTGAGCGCAAAGGCCGTTTTCCCCATGCTGGGGCGGCCCGCAACGATGATCAAATCGGAGGGTTGCAACCCGGCGGTCACACGGTCGAGATCGATGAAACCCGTCGACACGCCGGTGACCATTTGCTGGCGTTCGTAGAGCTTTTCGATCGCCTCGATCGAATGCATCATGATGTCGCGGATACGGAAGAACTGTGGGCGTACCTTACGCTCGGAAATTTCGAAGATCTTTTGTTCTGCCTGGTCGAGGAAAGACTCGACATCGCCGCCCGGTTCGTAGCCGCGTGTGGCAATTTCGGTGGCCGTTTCGATCAGACTGCGAAGAATGGCCTTCTCGCGGACGATACGGGCGTAGTAGTCGATGTTGGAGGCGGTGGGGACCTTCTCCGCCAATTCGGCGAGGTAGGCAGCGCCACCAATGTCCTGCAACTCGCCCCGACGTTTCATCGCTTCCGCCAGAGTGACCAGGTCGATTGGCTCACTACGCTGGTTCAACTCGATCATGGCACGCAGGATCTTGCGGTGCGTCTCGCGGTAGAAGTCATCAACGCCGACCAGCTCGATGGCGCGATCAAAAGCCTGGTTGTCGAGTAGAATACCGCCCAGCACCGATTCTTCTGCTTCAATGCTTTGTGGTGGCAGCTTGCGAAGGTTCTGTTCGATTCGATCCATGGGCGAGTACGGGGGCTGTATCCTGAAACTCAGTCGCCCGCAATTCTGGTTTTTCGGTGGCACGCGAACGCCTTGATTTTGCGGATCTGTGAGCTTCCGTGATGCCTGCCAGGTTGGGTGAGATTCCCCTCTCGAAGAACGATTTTCCCGCCACATCTCTGCTTGCCCCTCTCCGTCCCATCGGCTATCTCCCCGAACCACATGAGAGTTCTGGCGCTGTCGATTGTTGCGTTGGCGTTCGCCTTGAGCGGTTGCCCGCAGAATCTGAGCCGTCCGACTGCGGCACCGTTGGGCGACCAGGCGCCGGTGAGCCTACGCCAGTTGCAGATTCTGCAAACGGCGGACGGTCATCGTGCCGTTTTGTTGCGCTTGTCGCGTGTACCCGGAATGCTCCGCCACTCCAGTGAGCGGGATCCCGGGCGGATCCAGGTGGAGGCGTGGGGACCGCTGGGCGATGGGGATCTCGACGAACGCGCGCTGCCGCAGACGGATCCGGAGATCACCGATGTGCGGGTGTCACGCCACGAGGGCACGCTGCGGATCACAATCGGTTTTCGTTTCGATGATCCACCACCCTACTCGGTGCATGAAATGGGTGATTGGGTCATGATCCGTCTCAACCCCTCTGGCCAGGGGTGAACAGATGCGTTTGATCCCGGTTGCACTTCGTGGACCGCGATCCTGCCGGGGTACAGAGCGACTGCCGTACCTCGGTTGGGTGATTCCTCTGTTTGTGGCAAGCATTCTGCTGCAGACGCCGGTATCGGCGCAGTTCAACAGCGGCCAGATGCAACAGCGGTTCAAAAAGAATACGCAAGGGACCTCGATCGAGGATTATGTCCGCAAGCTGAGCAGCGCAGAACCATCCGACCGGCTCGAAGGCGTGAAACTGCTCGGTGCCACACGCGACCCGAAGGTGGTGCCGTACCTGATCCAATCCATCGGTGATACGGATGTGCGCGTACAGGCCAAATCGATCGAAATGTTGGGTCTGATGCGGGCGACCGAATCCACTCAGGTGCTCATCCAACAACTATTTCTGCGCAACACCGAGCCGCAGATGAAGCAGCGTATTCTGGCCTCGCTCGGAGAGATTGGCGACGACCGCGCGACGAAACCGATCATGGAGTTTCTGCAGAGGGATCTCGATGTCGCCACACGCGGTACGGCCGTGTATGCCCTGGGTGAGATCGGCTCGACGGAAGCTGCAGACCTGTTGAAAAAGATTTCGACGGATGACCAGGACGCGAGTGTCCGCCGTATTGCATCCGATGCCGTCTACAAGGTCGAGCATTTCCAGGCTGCCAAGCGGCGGGAGGCTCATGGCCCGGCAGAAACCTTTCTGCCGAAGCCGCCCCAGCCGGAACACGCCCAACAGTAGCCGTGACATCGGCGGTACGGGCGAGTTATCCGTGATTTGCCGGTCCTGCTGAATGGTGCGGCCGATTTTGTTCGGATGGGAGGCCGCGCTGGCGCTGGATGGATCGTGCCGGAGGATCGATTCCGTAGCGGTTCCCATGAATGCCTCGACGGGCCGCGCAACAGTGGTTCGTGGCTGCACTCCATCCACCCTGTATTGATGATTTCTTGAAACACTCCGTTGGTTGCCGGTCGAGCTTTTGCGGCGAGCGCACGCTCCTCCGGTCGCCGCTCCTCCTCGTCAGGCGCAGCCTCGCTTATGGGCGCATGAAAAGATTGTGCCGGAAGCTTGGTTGAGCCAAAGCGCCCCGGTTTGATAGCCTGCCTCACATCTCCGAAAGGAATAGGGCACACGATGGGTTGGCTGCGGACCACGTTCAATTCCACCATCGGTATGAAGTGGCTGATGGGTCTGACCGGACTCATTCTGTCGGGTTTCGTGCTGGGGCACATGCTTGGCAACCTGCAGGTGTTTCTCGGACCGGAAGCCCTCAATGCCTATGCCGATAAACTCCAACAACTGGGCGGACTGCTCTGGGCGGCACGAATCGGCCTTCTGACGGCCATCGTGTTACACATTACTTCGGCGGTGCGTCTCACCTTGCTCAACAAAGCGGCACGGCCCCAGCCGTATGCCCGATTGAATCCGCTCGTATCGAGCTACGCATCACGTACGATGTTCATGAGCGGTCTGATCATTGCCACCTTCGTTGTCTATCACCTGGCACACTTCACACTGGGCCTCACGGATCCATCGAACTACGTATTGCATGACGGAAGCGGGCGCCACGACGTGTACGCCATGGTCGTGCTGGGGTTTCGCAAACCGGTGGTTTCCCTCCTCTACATCATCGCCATGGTACCGCTCATGCTGCACCTGCAGCACGGTATTTCGAGCATCTTTCAGACCTTCGGTCTCAACTATCCGAAGTACAACCCGATCTTTCGCGCCGCAGGACCGGTGATCAGCACCATCGTGTTTCTCGGGAACTGCTCCATCCCGTTGGCAGCGTTGACCGGCATCCTTACGGTGGCAGGGCACTGACATGGAACTGAATCCACGTACTCCATCTGGCCCGCTCGAACAGAAGTGGGACAAGCATCGCGCCGAGATCTCTCTCGTCAATCCGGCGAACAAACGTAAGTTCCACGTGATTGTCGTTGGTACCGGCCTCGCCGGCGCATCGGCAGCGGCTACCATGGCGGAACTGGGTTATCAGGTATCGGCATTCAGCTTTCATGACAGCCCGCGCCGAGCCCACAGTATTGCCGCGCAGGGCGGCATCAATGCTGCGAAGAACTACCAGAACGACGGCGACAGTGTCTGGCGACTGTTTTACGATACGATCAAGGGCGGCGATTTCCGTTCACGAGAAGCGAACGTCTACCGTATGGCGCAGGTGTCAGTGAACATCATCGACCAGTGTGTGGCACAAGGTGTGCCCTTTGCCCGTGAGTATGGCGGGATGCTGGCGAACCGCTCGTTCGGCGGTGCGCAGGTGTCGCGTACATTTTATGCGCGCGGCCAAACGGGCCAGCAACTCCTGCTCGGTGCTTACTCGGCGTTATCGCGACAGATCGGCCTTGGTACGGTAAAGATGTATCCGCGCACCGAAATGCTCGATCTGGTGATCGTCGACGGCCACGCCAAGGGCATCATCACACGCAATCTGGTGAGTGGCGAGATTCAGCGCCATGCGGCTGACGCAGTGGTTCTGGCCACGGGCGGTTATGGCAATGTCTTCTACCTGTCGACCAACGCGGTGAACTCGAACGTTACCGCAGCGTACCGCGCCTACAAGCGTGGTGCCGCCTATGCAAATCCCTGTTACACGCAGATCCATCCGACATGTATTCCTGTCTCGGGCGATCATCAGTCGAAGCTGACACTGATGTCGGAGTCGCTACGGAACGACGGTCGTGTCTGGGTGCCCTTGAAGAAGGGAGATACTCGTTCGCCGGATCAGATTCCCGAAGAAGAACGGGACTACTACCTCGAACGGAAATACCCGAGCTTCGGCAACCTGGCGCCGCGCGATATTTCGTCGCGTGCAGCCAAACAGGTCTGCGATGAAGGGCGTGGCGTAGGGCCGAGCCGTCTCGGTGTTTATCTCGATTTCAGTGCAGCAATCCAACGCCTCGGCGAGAATGTGGTACGGGAACGTTACGGAAATCTGTTCGACATGTACCACGAGATCACCGCAGAGAACCCCTACAAGGTTCCGATGCGCATCTTTCCTGCGGTGCACTACACGATGGGTGGGCTGTGGGTTGACTACAATCTGATGAGCAACATCCCGGGTCTGTTCGTGTTGGGCGAGGCGAACTTCTCCGACCACGGCGCCAATCGCCTCGGTGCCAGCGCGTTGATGCAAGGCCTTGCGGATGGCTATTTCATCCTGCCGTACACGATCGGCGGGTACTTCGCGACAGCCAGGCAGCCGAAGCCGAACGTCGAATCGCCCGAATTTGTCGCGGCGGAGAAGGAGACGCGGGCCGGGACCGATCGGTTGTTGTCGATCCAGGGAAAGCACCCCGCCGATGTGTTCCATCAAAAACTGGGCAAACTGCTGTGGGACAGCTGCGGCATGGCCCGTACGGACGCCAGCCTGAAGAAGGCCCTGGCGGAAATCCCCGGACTGCGCGAGCAGTTCTGGAAAGAACTCCGTGTTCCGGGCAGTGGCAGCGAACTGAATCAGGCGCTGGAGCGTGCCGGTCGTGTGGCTGACTTCCTCGAATTCAGCGAATTGATGTGTCTCGATGCCCTGGAGCGCCGCGAGTCGTGCGGCGGCCACTTCCGTGAGGAATTCCAGACCGATGAGGGTGAGGCGCAACGTGACGATGAGAATTTCTGCCACGTTGCTGCCTGGGAGTACGCGGGTGCCGGTGCGAAACCGGTGCGTCACTCCGAACCGCTCGAATTCGAATTCGTCCACCTCGCTACGAGGAGTTACAAATAATGCAAGTCACCCTGCGCATCTGGCGCCAAAAGGACGCGGCGTCTACAGGCCGTTTCGACACCTACCAGAAGGATCACATCGTTCCCGAGATGTCGTTTCTGGAAATGCTCGACTCTCTCAACCGTGAGCTGGTCGAGCAGGGTAGGGAACCGGTGGCATTCGAGAGTGACTGCCGCGAAGGCATCTGCGGCACATGTTCTCTCGTGATCAATGGCGACCCGCACGGACCGGGACGCGGTCGCGCGTCGTGTCAGGTCTACATGCGCGACTTCAAGGACGGCGACACGATTACGGTCGAACCATGGCGTGCGCGCGCTTTTCCCATCGTGAAGGATCTGGTCGTCAACCGCAGTGCCTTCGATCGCATCATTCAGGCGGGCGGGTTCGTTTCCGTAAACACGGGAGGTGTTCCGGACGCCAACACGCTGCCGATCTCCAAGGTGGATCAGGAGCTGGCGATGGATGCTGCCGCCTGCATCGGCTGTGGTGCTTGCGTGGCAGTCTGCAAGAACGCGTCGGCCATGTTGTTCGTTGCCGCCAAGGTCTCGCACCTGTCACTGCTGCCGCAGGGCCAGCCGGAACGTGAAGCGCGTGCCCGTAACATGGTGGCGCAGATGGATGCGGAGGGTTTTGGCAGTTGCAGCAATACCTTTGAGTGCGAAGCAGCGTGTCCGAAGGAAATCAGTGTGCGCTTCATTGCACGGTTGAACCGCGAATACATAAAGGGCTCATTGAGCGACGACTGAACCGGCAGCGCGGAATCCAATTTCGCGTTTCTGACCTTCCCATCGAGACGTGACGACAGCGCGGTCCCTACGGGGAGTTGCTGAGTCCGATCTTGCGGTAGCGTTGGCGACCTGAAAACTTCGGCAAAATCCCAGTGGCAAGGTCGCCGGGAAAACGTCCCGGTGCCAGGAGGTGTCGATGATTTCGTTTCAGCCGACGGACGAGCAGGAGTCGATCCGCCAGACGGTGCGTGATTTCGCAGCGCAGGTGATGCGCCCGATGGCGCGTTCCTGTGACGAAGAGGGCGCCATTCCAAGCAGCTTCCTCTCACAGGCCTGGGAACTGGGTCTGATCTCATCACAGATCCCCGAGGCCTTTGGTGGATACGGAGCTGCGCGTTCGCCGATCACCAATGCTCTCGTCCTGGAGGAACTCGGTCATGGTTGCGCCAGCCTCGCTCTGGCAGCGATGGCGCCGGCACAATTCATCTTTGCACTTCTCGATCAGGGGAGCGAGGCACAGAAGAAACACTACCTGGCGGACCATGATCGCGCGCCGTATGAGATCGGATCGCTGGCGGTCTGCGAACCGGTGCCGGATTTCAACGCACTGGCGCCTCGTACGACGGCTGAGAAGCGCAAGAATGTTTACGTGCTGAACGGTACGAAATGTTTCGTACCGATGGGTGATCGCGCCTCGCACTTTCTGGTGGTGGCGCGTGCCGGGAGGAAGGTCGATGCCTTCCTGGTTGCGCGTGACGCAGCGGGTCTCTCGGTAACGGCTCCTGAGAAAAACCTCGGTTTGAAGCCGCTTCCCATGGCACGGCTCGAGTTGAAGGACGTGGAGGTGCCGGCAGCGGCACGGCTGGGAGGCTCGGCCGGAGCTGATGTGATGCGCCTCCTCAACCATAGCCGTATTGCCCAGGCTGCCGTGCTTACGGGGATTTCACGTGCAGTACTGGAGTTCTGTATCCCGTATGCCAAGGAGCGTGTGGCCTTCGATGAGCCGATTGCCCGCAAGCAGGCGATTGCCTTTCGTTTCTCCGATATGTTGATCGAGATCGAATCGATGCGGAATCTGACGTGGCGCGGCGCGAGCCAACTCGAACAGGGATTGGATGCGACTCGATCGGCTCACTATGCGAAGATCATTGCGTCGGAAAAGTCGGTCTGGACGACCGATAACGGAGTGCAGGTGCTCGGTGGCCACGGCTTCATCCGGGAACATCCTGTGGAGATGTGGTACCGCAACGCGCGAACATTATCCGCCGTCGAGGGTGCGGTCGCCGTGTGACCGGCGGTTCGAGAGACGGCAGTGCCGACGTACATGAGGAGTCATGACCATGATCGATCTGGAATTGAGTGAAAACGATCTGCAGTTGCTCGCCAACATTCGTAAAGAATCGCTCGTCGCCCGAAAATATGCGCGACAGTACGATGAAAATGAACACGACTTTCCTCCCGACCAGCTCCCTGAAGTGAAAGACTTCCCTCCCATGATGCAATACTTCAGCGGGCGCGGTGAGCAGGACAGTGGCATGAAGATCATGATGGGTCTGATCGCCATGGAGCAGACCTGGGGCGATTATTCCGTCCGCATGCGCCGGCCACCCGGGGGAGGGCTCGGCAGTTCGGCGTTGCAGGCAGCAGGCACCGAAGAGCAGAAAAAGCGGTGGGGTGACATGCTGCTCGCCATGGCGATTACGGAGCCGGGTTGTGGTTCGGATCCGTCTCGCGTGCAGACGACGGCACGACTCGATGGGGATGAATGGGTGCTGAACGGCGAGAAGATCTTCGTCACCACCGGATGTC
>CAZEWD010000101.1:6700-9901 GCA_964515725.1 uncultured Binatia bacterium (SeqCode) | reverse complement strand
AGGGGCGCAAGGACCCCGCGGATTGGATACCGATCGTTCTCCTGGTGTGTGCGGTCCGCGGCCCGTCGAGTCATTTTCCGCTCGTTACAGCCGCAGCGTGGTCTGCAGGTGTTCTGGCTCGAAGCGGATACCGATGTAGAACGAACCGAACAGGCCATAGACGGCGCTTGCCTCGTCGTACCGGAGTTCGTAGACGATATCGCGAATTGCGTTGATGTCCTTGGAGAACAGGGTGACTCCCCACTCCCAGTCATCGATTCCGGTGCAGGTCGTGATGAGTTGGGTGACCCGGCTTGCGAATTGACGCGCGGAGTTGCCGTGTTCCAGCATCAGCTTTTTTCGCGTTGTGAAGTCGAGCCTGTACCAATTGTTCTTTTCGCCCCGTGCTTTGGACATCGGATAGAAACAGAAGATCGGGTAGTTGCCGGGTAGCTGTGGGTGGAGGCGCGATCCGGCATAGATTGCCGTGCGTTTACGTAATTGTGCCAGACGAGCCGCGAAGTCCGGGCTGGCAGGGTCGAGTTTCTGTTCCTCGATCAACAACCTCGTCCAATCCGATTCGTTGGTGATGTATTCGCTGGCTTCGGTGAGCGACAGGAATTCGTAAGTGGGGACGAGACAGGTCCCCAGCGTCGACGCGGCGATCTCCTGGGTGATCTGCTGCACTCGCCACAAATCGGGATGTACAGCCATGACTGCCAGGTCGAACTTCGTCACGCCGGCAAAGACGAGCAGTTGCATACCTTCTTCCTGTGCCGTGGAGGAACACCAATGGCGGAATTCCTCGATGCCAGCCTGGCGGGCGCTCTCTGGCATGGCCCGCCAGCGGGCGCGGTCGATGCGGTAGAATAAATGAATGACGTTCCAGCCGGTGGAAGCCACCAGGCCGCTTGGGATTTCACTCATGTGTTACCTTCCTTCTGGTGAATCGTCCTAATGAAGCCTTCGGGGGCGCGCAACGTTGCATCCGGTTCTGTGCCGTTGTCAGCATGGAGGGCGAGCGATAGCGTGTATCCCCGTGTCACAAACGGTTCACATTACGGGTCTTTCTTACGGGGCGCACGGAGTTGGCCGCGTCGACGGCAAGGTCGTCTTCGTGCGCCACGTAGTGCCCGGAGAAGATGTAGAGGTGGAGATCCGCGAGGATCACGGATCTTACGCATACGCCGAGGCACTGCGGATCCTCGATCCCGCGGCTGGCCGCCGGCTTGCACCATGCCCGTATCTGCCGCGCTGCGGGGGCTGTCCGTGGCAGCACATGAACTACGATGTGCAACTGCGGGCCAAAGAACAGAATCTGCGTGATCACCTGGCGCGCACAGCGCACCTGCCCGATGTCGATGTGGTTCCTATCATCGGTACTGGTGCGGAGTTTGGCTATCGCAGCCGTCTTTCGCTCCGCATTGCCGGTGGGGAGGTGGGTTTCTACGCTGCCGCCAGCCATGATCTGGTTCCTATCGAAAACTGCCTTCTGGCCGATTCCTGCGTGAATGATCGGATTCATTCCGCACGCGAGCTGGTGCGGCTGTTGCAGAGTCCGGTGCGCCGTCTCGAGATTGTCCATGGCAGTGACGAGCCCGGCGTGGTGTTCGTGGGTGAGGTCGAGGGGGAGTTTTGCCGCGCCGACGACCATACGCTGGCCTCGTGGCTGCGCGTTCAACCGTGCGATGCGGTACGTGGTGTCGTTTTGCACGGGCGGCGCTGGCGCCGCCGTTGGGGTGACGACCTGCTCACCGTGCGCCCGCTCCCCGGCGAACCGCTGCGGGTGCGTGCCGGCCTTTTTGCGCAGGTGAATCCGCGGATGAACGAAGTTCTCGTACGGACAGTCCTCGATCTGGCTGCCCCCTCGCCGGGACTGCGGGTGCTCGATCTCTATGCGGGCACCGGCAATTTCAGTTTGCCTCTGGCGCGTCGCGGCGGCGCGGTCGTGGCTGTTGAACAGAATCCATTGGCGGCTGAGGACGCGCGCGACAACGCGACACGTGCCGGTCTGCAAGAGAGCCTGCGTGTCGTGCGCGGCAATGCACGACGCGTGATCGACGATCTCCGTGCGGCGAAGGCAACGTTCGACCTCATCATTCTCGATCCCCCGCGCAACGGTGCGGCCGAGATTGTGCCTGCTCTGTTGGAGTTGCGTACACCGGTGCTGATCTACGTATCCTGCAATCCGGCCACACTGGCACGCGACTTACGCGGTCTGGCAGCGGCCTACCGTATCGATTTCGTACAGCCAATCGATTTGTTTCCACAGACTTATCACGCCGAGACCGTCGTTCGCTGTGTGTTGACTTGAGCCAGAGGCGCTCGTAGAAAGGTCGAGGTAGCACGCCACGTGAGTCCCCGCCGTACGTCCTACGCCGCACGACCCACTCAGCCGGTTACCGTGGCGATGAGGATCCCCCTGATGAGCAGCAGACCGCAGAAATCGTATAGGCCGAAAGTCACCATCATTCCTGGCAAAGGCGTGGCACAAACGCTCAATTATCTGCTGGAGGATCGAGACAAGCTGGATTGGTTGCTTGCCGTCGGGCGTAACGAGAACGGTGAAATCTTTTTTTATGATACGGGTGGCGACATCATCGAGGATATCGGCACTCTGGAATATTTGAAGGAACGTATCATTCGCGCTCACTTTGGTGACGAATCGGAGTGACGTCCTGCATCGTGTCCTGACGGGAACAGCTTCCCTGAAAGTACGGGGAAGGGCCGTTTGCTGGCTGCATCGCCTGACGATCGCAACAGCATCCGGAGCATTTTTCCTGGGTACGGTTGCCTCTGCTGGTGCCGAGTGGGCATCACGCGGGATGGTGGCGGCGGAGCATCGGCTGGCCGCAGAGGCCGGGATCGCGATGCTGGAAAAAGGGGGCAACGCGGTTGATGCGGCAATTGCGACATCGTTTGCCGTGTGTGTTGTGAATCCCTCCTCGTGCGGGATCGGTGGTGGCGGGTTCATGCTCATTTCCATGGCTGGTGAAGGCCGGACGGTAGCTCTCGATTACCGCGAGACGGCACCGGCGCGAGCGGAGCGCGACATGTATGTACGTGATGGCGTTGCCGTTGCCGAATTGAGCCGCCGAGGTGGACTTGCCGTGGCCGTCCCGGGAGAAGTTGCCGGACTGGCACTGGCGCACCGGACTTACGGGACTCTGCCCCTGGCTGTTGTCATGGAACCAGCCATCCGTCTTGCTCGTGATGGTTTCG
>CAZEWD010000101.1:0-6690 GCA_964515725.1 uncultured Binatia bacterium (SeqCode) | reverse complement strand
GAGCCGCATCTGGCGTACGAGATCGCCACACATTCCGACGGTCTGAAGCAGGATCCTTACCTGGCTGGCACCTTCCTCCATGCCGATGGTTCGCCTCTGGTAGCCGGGGAGGTTCTGCGACAGGCCCCGTTGGCGGAGACACTCAGCCGAATTGCACAGCAAGGACCGGATGCCTTTTACCGTGGTGTGGTTGCCGAACAGATCGTTGGCGCGGTGCAGGCCGCTGGGGGTGTCCTGTCCCGTGAAGATCTGGCTGGTTACGAACCGAGATGGCGTGTGCCGATCAGCGGTCTGTACCGCGGCTATGAAGTGGTCAGCATGCCTCCTCCCAGCTCGGGTGGAGGTGTGATCCTCGCGGCGCTCGGCATCCTGCGTGATGATGATCTGCGGGCTCTTGGCCATGACTCGGCGACCATCGATCATCTCCTTGCGGAGACCATGAAGCATGTCTTTGCCGATCGAGCTTCCTTCTACGGCGATCCCGACTTTATACCGGTGCCGATCCTGAGCTTGCTGTCGCGGCCGTCGACCGGAGCGCTACGCCGCCGCATCAAGGCGGCGCAAACTTTCGCTCCGGAATCCTATGGCAGCCACACAGTGACGGTACATCCGCCGTACGATGGGGGTACCTCACATCTGTCGGTCATGGATGCTCAGGGCAATGCCGTGTCGTGCACGACAACCATCAACACCGGTTTCGGGGCCCTTCTGGGTGCGGGTGAGAGCGGCATCATCCTCAACAACGAGATGGATGATTTTTCAGCGCAACCGGGTGTGCCCAATATCTATGGTCTGGTCGGTAGCGAGGCGAACTCGATTGCGCCCGGCAAACGACCTCTGAGCAGCATGAGTCCGACGATTGTCTTCAAGAAGGGTGTGCCGGTGATTGCCCTCGGCGCATCGGGTGGCCCGTTGATCATCACGGGCACTTTGCAGGTGCTGTTGAACATGGTTGCCTTCGGTATGGACGCGGCAGCCGCGGTGGCGGCGCCGCGGCTGCATCATCAGTGGATACCGGCGACGTTGTTCGTCGAACCGGGTATTCCGGAGAAGGTAAGGATGGCGCTTGCGCGGGCGGGGCACACCGTGAAAGAACTGCCCGCCATGGCCGCGGTGCAGGTGGTGCGTCGAGAGGGTGGACGGTTCGAAGGAACTGCCGATCCCCGCAAGGGCGGGGCTGCTGTAGGATGGTGAAGCGAGTGTCTGGGAAGCACCATTTGCGTCGTGTTTGGAACTCGACCTGGTTCAAAGTTGTCTTGAGCCTGGTGCTCCTCGTCGTCCTGCTCGGGCGTACCGACCGGCACGAGTTGATGGAAGCCTTTGGGGGTGCCCAGCCATCGTGGGTGGTGGGAGGCTTCCTGATGTATCTGGCCAGCATGGTCGTTTCGGCCCTGCGTTGGACCATGTTGTCACGACCTCTGGGATTCAATGAATCGACGCGGAACTTTTTCGGAGCCTACTTCACCGGCATGTACATGAACCTTTTCGCTCCGAGCACAGTCGCCGGGGACATTGCGCGCGCACTCTTCATCGCCGGAGGGCCCGGCCGCCGTGCGCTGGCTTTCACGACCGTTCTGGCCGATCGCGGTCTGGGATTCGTCGTGCTCGTTTGGATCGGTGCTCTTGCCATCATTCTGCAGCCGTCCTACCGCGTCCCGGCGCTGATCTACTCGGCGGCATGGATTGTCCCGCCCGCAACGGTGCTTGGCTGGCTCTTTGGAGCGAAACTCGTTGTGCGTGTCTTCGACAAGCAGAGCCGTTGGCGGCGTATGGTGGAACAGGACCTACAGCCCTACTGGCACGATGTGCGGCTGCTTGTGGGGACGAGCGTTGTCGCCACCTTCTTCCATTCGTTGCAGATCGGTTCACAGGTGCTCCTGGCACACGCACTCGGATTGAACGTGCCATGGAGTTACTTCCTGATTTTTGTGCCCATCGTGAATATCGCTGGTATGGCACCCCTCAGCTTCAGCGGAATCGGAGTGCGCGAATATGGTTACGTATACTTTCTTTACAAGGTTGGCGTGGAACGCCACTCTGCCGTAGCTCTCGGCTTGCTCGCCAGTGGTGTCGTCCTCCTCTCCGGTATTGCCGGTGGGCTCGTCTATTTGTTCTGGAAGAACGAACGTACGGAGGCAGTCACCCGGGCCGTCGCGGCAGAAGAGGAAAGCGAAGCCTGAGGCGGGAAGGGACAGACCCGATACCCCATACCATCAGCCTTCCGCTGGCATTCCATGGCTGGGAGGGTTCGCGGGCACGGGAATGGTTGTCAGAACCTGGGCCTGACGTTTACCGGTCCTGGTGATTGCCCGCGCCCCTGGGCCGGTTCGCTGCTTGACTGCCCTCCTCGATTCCCCGGGCCTGTTTTCCCTGGCTGCCTCGTATCCGATTCCTCAGGAACCATTCTTCCGGGTGTGGGTAGAGATAGGTTTGCGCCAGCAGGTGCGCGTCGCCATGCAACTCGATCTGGCACCGCAGTAGACGGATCGGGCAGGTCAACGGCGCAAATCCCCGGCTGTAGTCTTCGATTGCGACAAGCAGCCGCTCTTTTGCGGAGGCTCCGATGCGGATTTCGATATATTCGAGGATGCGCCGCAGGACTTGGAGATGACTGCACTTCGGTGCGGGCACGGACAGTCCCTGCATGAATTCGACTGTGTATTGGTCCTGCAGTTCGTCAGAGAACTCGCCTGAAGCCTGGGCGAGCATCGCTTCGAGTCGCTCGTACCTTGAGGGAGTGTGGACCCATAGTTGCAAGCGATGCGCGGTGTGGAATGCGACGAGATCCCGCAATTTCCATCTTCGTTTGAAGAGAGCGCGGAGCCTCCGATAGGCGAAAACCCGTTCAAGGAAGCTCTCCTGCCGATCAGGACTGTCGAGATGCCCCTCCTCTGCCACCGGCAAGGACGGATGAGATTCCAGCAGTGCAGCGGTAAACAGGCCGCGGCCATCGCCGAACGCCACGCCTTTTTCGTCGTAAACCGTTACCCCTTCCATTCCACAACTCGGCGAGTGGCTTTTCACGATAAATCCACTGAGGTCGAGTCGGGCCAATTCCTGAATTCGACGCTCGACATAGTGCCGCATTGTCGCGGTGTGGTCGGTATGTGCCGACGGCATCATCAGATGGATGCCGTCTTCTTGCCGTTCCAGCCGTAGGGTCGGCCGTGGCACATCAAGGCCCAGTTCCACTTCAGGACAGACAGTCACCCAGTCGACATGCTGTCCCAACGTGCGGGCAAGGAAGTCGTGCCGCTTGTGACCGCCATCGAAGCGAACCGTGTTTCCGAGCAGGCAGGATGAAACCCCGATCCGGATGCGTGGCGCGGGCGGGTGGTTTTCGCCGTGCTCGCTCAGAAGCCTACCTGGGTGAGTCCGACGACCTCCACGGTCGACACGAAATGTCCATCCGTGCGCTCGGGGAGAGGCGGTGAGACCGGGAATTGCAACTGATATGTCTCGCCGGCCGGAATCTCGTTCGGCACGACGTAGGTGTCCGTCCGTCCCGGATTATCGTGTCCCGGATTCCTCTCGTCACGCCAGAGCCATGCGTGACGCACCATCAAGCGTACGTCGCGCAAGGCGCGCGGCGAGTGGTTGACCAGCACGCCGGATACCGATTGTGGAGTCACGCGGACATTCCGCAATGTCACGATCGAACTGATCTCTTCGGTAGTCGTCACCGTGCCTGAATCCGCCCGTGCCGTGCCAGATGCAAAAACTCCGAAGCAGAACAGAAATACAAAAAACCATCGCAACATGTTCATTTCCATCTTCCTTGCGCGTTATATGCAACGAGAGCTGCACACGGGCAACCAACGGATAGGCTTGCATCGCCGATGAGCTCTGGTTTGCTTACGGGGATGTTCCTTTGCGGATGCGTGGGCCACCTCACTCGGGATGTGTGCCTCGGCCACGAGGGAGCGAGAGGATGAAACCCGATGCGTGATCATGCCTTTGGACCGCCGCCGCGGGCATCTGAGCAGCCCGATCTTTCCGAGGTCCATCCGAAGTTGCTGGTTGGGGCCTATCCGATACCTGTGAATGCCCGATGGCTGAACCAATGTCATGCGGTGACGGCGGTTGTGAATCTGCAAGACGATGGTGACCTGCGAAGCAAAGGCCTGCAACTTTCCGAATTGGAGGCCGCCTACGATCATGCACGAATCGTCTTTTCCCGTGTTCCGATCACCGACTACGACCCGTCGTCTCTCGTCGCACAACTCGAACGTGCCATCGATGCGGTGGATACATTCATCCGGGATGGACACCGTGTCTACCTCCATTGCAATGCAGGCGTGAATCGGGCGCCCACGGTTGCCATTGCCTGGTTACACGCGCGCGGCGGACTCTCGTTGGCAGAGGCGTATGATCTCGTCCGCCAGCGTCGCCCCTGTGCTCCTTACGTGGAGGTGTTGAAAGACTACTTCCGCGCGTGACGGAAAGAGGGCCGTGTGTGGGCTTGATCCCTTTTCCCGACCATTGGGCGCCGGCTGAATCAGAATCTTTCCCGATCATACGTCGCGATAGAGTTTTGCTCGTTTTCGTACTGGCTCCAGCAGGGACGACAGATCATTCGGTTCCATTTCGTAGCCGCGGGGGTGTGGTGGATGTGCCCCCACACCGAGGGCATCCAGAACCGCTGGCATCTGGTAGTAGCCCAGATACGTAGGGAAGCTGAGCGCAGCGAACATCCCTGCTGCAACTTCCTGTAGGGCTTCGAGTGCGGCCGCTCGATTTTCTGGAGTGATGGCGGCGAGCGACGCGGCACCGTGGCGGCGCGCAATGTCTTCCGCGGCCTGTAGCCCTTCGACGAGAATGGGTCGCAGTTCCGGAGAGGTCTTCAGGCTTCGTTCGATGTACTCGCCAACTCCCGCCACTCCCGCGGCGGGCATCTTTCCGTCGTCACTGGCTGGCAGGATGGTGTCCAGGATAAAGGCCAGGTCGCTGCGCTGTCGTTCGCTGAACGTCTCGTTTTCCATTGTGTCATCCATCTGTGCGCTCGCAGGAGTTCAATCGAAGAGGTTGGTCAGATTTTTCTTCATCTGATCGGCGATGTAGAGCGCCAATGCCTGGATCGTATGTGTTGGGTTCACCGCGGCTGCGGTCACAAAGATACTGCCGTCGATGATGAACAGATTGCGCACGTCGTGGCTGCGACCCCATTCGTTGACGACCGAGGTTTCCGGATTCAGTCCCATTCGTGCCGTGCCCATGAGATGCCATCCGGCCAGACGCAGTGGCGATTCGACGACTGTCTCGCGGGCGCCTGCAGCGGCAAATACCTCCTGTGCCCGGGCCACGCCGTGTGCCAGCATTTTCTCGCTGTTGTCGCTGAGATTGTATGTGATCTTTGCTGCTGGGATCCCATTCGAATCGGTCAGGTGCGGGTCCAGGGTGACACAATTTGCAGGGTCGGGCAGATCTTCGCAGATGGCCAGAATACTGCCGGTTCTTTCGAAGAGACTCGCGTAGCCACGATGGTGTTCCGCGCCGTTGGGGAGGCGGCCCTGCATGGTGCCCCACATCATCGTCAGCAGGGGACCGAAGCCGCGCGATATCTCGAACATGTAGCCGCGTACGAAATCGCGCGATGGATCGGTTTCGTAGAACTCATGGCTCCAGATGCAACAGCCGGTTGCACCCTTGTAGCTTTGCAGGGGCTCGTCAAAGATGCCGGTGATCATCGCATAGGGGTGGAACATGAAATTCCGGCCGACCTGTCCGCTGCGGTTCGCCAGACCGTCGGGGAACTGCCTGGATCGTGAATTCAGCAGCAGACGGGGTGTCCCGACGCCGTTACAGGCAAGGACGACCACTTCTGTTTTCTGCCGGCGCTCGACACCGTTCTCGTCGTAATAAATGACACCTGTTGCCATGCCGTTCTCACCGACGGTGATTTCACGCACCCTGCAGTTCGTGCGTATACGGACACCGCGCCGTACGGCCTCCGGCCAGTAGGTGACGTCCGTACTGGCCTTTGCTCCTGTCGCGCAGCCGAGCATGCACGTGTTCGCATTGACGCAGCGTGCCCTGCCTTCGTATTCCCGGCTGGCAATGGCACTATCCGAAGGCCACCAGTGCCAACCCAGCTTATTGAAACCCTGAGCGAGAGTGACCCCCAACTTGCCCAAAGGCAGAGGGGGTAGTGGCACCTCTTTGGGGGGATAGGCCGGATCGCCCGCCAGACCTGATACACCCATCATGCGATCGTTGATGGCGTAGTATGGGGCCAGCGTCGCGTAATCGATCGGCCAGTCGTCGCCCACCCCATCGAGTGTCTTTGTGCGAAAGTCCGAGGGGTGGAACCGCGGAAAGTGTCCGGCAAACAGAATGGTGCTGCCACCGACCGCATTGAAGTTCGATACGGAGATGGGAGAGCTGCCATCGTTGACAGGATAGTCTTCCGGGCGGTTGCGGCCGTTTGGACTGAAGGCAAAGTCGCTCAGTTGCCGCATCTCCCAGTCGAAATCCATTCCGGGATACTTCGCTGGATTCATCCAGCCCCCCTGTTCGAGACAGAGGATGTTCATCCGTGTATCGGCGAGGCTCCAGGCCATGGCTGCTCCGGAGGCACCTGCGCCAATGATCAATACGTCGACGGTTTCTTCAGACATCGTTCGTTCTGTTACATCCTCGGATGGGCTCCAGACAACTGGTCCGTCACCGGAGTTACCGTACCGCCCGGTG
>CAZEWD010000100.1:0-10055 GCA_964515725.1 uncultured Binatia bacterium (SeqCode) | reverse complement strand
GCGAGCTCGGACGTGAGCACCGGGCGCATCAGGTCGCGCCCAGCGCCGCGAGGATCCGCTCCGGGGTCGCCGGCAGCTCCGTGACCCAGGCCCCCACGGCGTCGTGGATCGCGTCCACGATCGCGGGCGCGACCACATCCATGGGCAGCTCACCAAGCCCCTTGGCACCATGCGGCACGCCCGCGAATGGCGTCCAGCCATCCTTGGCCGTACGATGCAACCTGGGTTTCGTAGGCTTCAAGACTCTTCATTTTCTCTTCGATCGTATCGGTGATGTCCACATACTTCTGTGCCCGGAACGAGTGAGCACTGATCCCTCCAGGTAGTGTCGCTTCATACATGTAGACGGAACACCGATTACGACGCGTCGCAGCAAATACGGCACGTGACAATGAGATATGTTCCGGGTGGGTGTCACCCACCCAATGCGTGTAGACGGCATGTGGCCGGACATCGGCAAGAAGCTCATCCAGCATCGACACCATGCCCGCAGTGTCGTGGATATCCCTGCGGCTCAGACCGTAGCTCACCAGCTCCACACCCAGCGCTTCGGCTGCCACATCCGCCTCACAGCGCCGGCGCTTGCGTGTATCGTGGCAATGATCGTCACGGCCACCACCCGGTACGCGGACATTTACCATAACGACCCGATGCCCGCGTTTGGCATACGCCGCCATCGTGCCGCCCGCGCCAATCTCGGCATCGTCGGGATGAGCGCCGATGACGATGATGCTTTGTCTCCCGTTTCCATTGTTGCCCGTACTCATGTGAATCGAGATGTTTCCCCCTGAGAATTCGAACTCCGCGACCTATGCCGTCAGGCGCCTAACCAAAGCATAAGCTCTGGCTGATCCGCAATTCCTTTCTCCCGGGAATGGCAGGATCCGGCACCGTTCGCGGTCGCGAAGGCCGGTATCCCCCGCGATTTTCGTGAAACGGCGGGGCGACAGCCAGGCAGTGAAGAACGATCGTTCGTGCGATAAAAGGACGCGGTGCCGTCGTTTCGAAATACCGCTGCCGGATGGTCTCTCATCGCCGCCGCTCTCTGGCTATGCACCGGGAGCCGGCTGCTCTGGCTGTGCGCCGGCGAAGTCGCCACTTTTTTCTATCAGCCGCGTCCCATCGCCGTTCTCCACTGTTTTACCCTGGGTTGGATCAGTGCACTGCTCACCGCAGCCCTGTACGTGATTGTCCCGGCACTCGATCCGCGGCATGTCGCGCGTCCACGTCTGGCAAAGTTGCAGGTCGTTCTCTTCCACTTTGGCGCAGCGGGGCTGGTGGCGCACTTCTGGATCGGCCGGATGAACGGCATGGCCTGGAGCGCCGCGACGATCCTGGTCGGTGTCCTCCTCCTGCCAATACTCCTCGGTCCTTCGCTGTGGCGCACCGCATTACGCCGGCCGGCAGCGCTGGCGTTCAGCACCGCCATTTTCTGTCTGTTTGCCACGGCGGCGGTGGGAACTCTCCTGGCCATCGACAAACTGGAAGGGTTTCTCCCGGGGAACAGCTTGCGCAACCTGTCGGCGCACGCCCACCTGGGTCTTTTTGGCTGGATGGGGCTCGGCGCCACCGCAGCGTGGTACAAATTGCTGCCCCCACGCGATTCTTTTTCGATCCGAGCGACCGGTGGCCAGATCGCCGCACAAACACTCGCCGTCCTCCTCCTGGCCACTGGCATTGCACTCGGCAGCCGATGGGTTCTGGTGGCAGGCGCCGTACTCGTCGGCACTTACATGTGGCATATGGGCTATGTCTGGAAGGGGATTCGCCGCGATGCTTCTGTTCCGGGCATGACGCTGGGGCACCTGGCCGTGGGATACGCCAGTCTGTCCTTCGCTTTCGTGTGCGGCGCACTTTTGTCCTGGCGTGTCAGCGTCGGAAGCGAAATGGGGACCCGCCTGACCGAATTCTACGGCGTCCTGCTTCTCCTGGGCTGGATGTCGAATGTCTCGTTGGCCGCCATCCGGCGTATCGAAAGGACACGGCCATCCGGCCGGCCCCTATTGCAAAGCGGCCCCTTCGAGTTTTTCCTGCTCAATCTCGCCCTGATCGATACGCTGACCGGAGTGCTCGCGGGTTCAGCAACTGGCCTGCGCCTTGGCGCGATCCTCCTGGCGACTTTGGGTGCGGTATTGGCCCTGCGCGCCGTGGCAGGTGAACGATCTCCGGTTCGGACTGGCGATCCTCACTGAGTCCCCCAGGCCAGCCGTTTGCCTACCGCCATGAGGGGGCGTGGGCTTCCCACTGCTGAAAACAAGCGCAACAGGGCGCCATCTCCATGCGCAGCAGGGAACCGTCCGGTATCCCCAGACGGTCCCTGCTGCAGCACTCAATAATCGAGCGGCAGTGCCTTGTCCGACAGGAACAGACAGGTCTTCTTCGCCGCCCACGGTTGCAGTGAAGCAAAGGGAACGTCTCCCACATTGAGCTGCTGAACGATATCGAACCGGCCTGGTCTCGGGGGCGGCGTCACGTTCGCCATGGCGTTGACCCAATACTGCAGCTTGCCATGCACCCACGTCTTGCGGATGAACAGCTTCTTCAGCCCGAGGCCCGAACTGGTGTCACGATAGCGATAGATGACCGTTTTGCGGCTGACCTGGCGGACGTTGAACTGACTGCGTGGCACAACAAAACGCGCCCAGGGCGGATCACCGTGGAACTGAATCGACAGAGTGGCGCCGAGAGTGTCGAGGCTTGGGATTTCTAGGCTCGGATAGAGACGCCCGTGAATCGTGTAGCGGTAATACCCACGAGGTTTGGGACACAGATGGGCGGGGTCCTGGGCGATCGGAGTGCAGTGGCAGTCGAGCACGTCGTCGCAATCCACCAGACCGTCCGAGTCATTATCGATGCCATCATTACAGATCTCGGGTGGGCGTGGTGTGTTTGTCTGGGACGGCGTGGGCGTCAGGCTGGGCGTGGGAGTCCGTGTGGGCGCATATCCCGGTGCGCTGGGCGCCTGTGCATCGGAGGTGACCACTCTGTTCACCCCGCACACTGAATCACCGTCCTGATCGATGCCAAAGCCCCCTGCTGCATAGGAAAAACCGGATGACGGCGTCAGACCTGTGTACATGAAGACAATGAGTTGCCCTTTCCCGACAACGAAGCCATTGGTTGGCGCAGTGTTGCAAACCGGGGTGCCCGTCGTTGGCGCTGAATCACAAACGGGAGGATTTCCAGAGGCCGGCAGGCCAAAACCAAAGGTCGAAATCTGATTCAGCCCAAGACACGGGGCAGACACACCATTGGCGATGCAGGCAGATGGAACTCCACCGCCATTTTGTAGCAACGTATAGTTGGTCGTCACGTTTGGAGCACCGATACAATCGACCGGTTGACCGCAGATTGTAATGGCACCGGGGCCACTGCCAACCGTCAGGCGACCGCCATTCGTCGGATCAAACTGGATGGTGCCGTCGTTCGGAGTAAGGATACCCGATCGCAGAACACCCCCATAAGGATGGAGAGTCTGCGGAATCGCGAGATTCGCGCCACCAGCCGCGGAAATGGGCTGACTCGGCCCGCCCGGGAGGGAGCACACGGAAAGGCCATCCGGCCCGCCTGCAACTGTCGTCACACGCATCTCATCCACACCGCCGGCAAGCGGTCCGGTGCCGACCGAGATGACCTCGTACATCGTTCCATCGAATGCCCGTTGCGAACTACCCAGACTGAGTTGCGCGTCGGCTGCAGAAGCCAGGAGCCACAACAATCCGGCATTCAATACTGCAATTTGCCAGGTGAGCTTTCGACACCACGCCAGAACGGCGCGAACGGATGTGGTGAACTGTATGGACATGGATAAACCAGGTTGGGTTTGCATGGTAACCTCCTCGGGCAGGTCCGATTGCCAGCCGCCCCGCCTTTCAGATGGCCAGGCCATCCGGCAATGGGCCTGCTGGTTGCAATGGAACTGCTTATCGATAGAACGCCGCACGGAAGTGTCGGAACGGCCCCTCACTGCAACGGAAACCGGCGATCCCCCCGCACTCCGTCCGCACGGTATCAGAGATCGTGTCATAGTTTCGACCCGTTCTACAAGAAAATTTTCCCCGCTTCGGGGGACCGGTTCTCTTGGGTTTTCCCGGGGTTTCGACTAGACGGCCACGATGCGACCACGCATCAAGGAACCATTCAACAGTTTTTCCCACATGCTCGGAGTGATTCTATCCGTCATCGGCCTGATTACGCTGATCCTGCGAGCGGACGAGGCATGGCGCACCGTGGCGTTCACCATTTACGGATTGAGTCTGGTCGTGCTCTACCTTGCGAGCACGCTGTACCACGGACTCAATGTATCGGCACACACACAGGACCGCCTGCGCCGCTTCGATCACCTGGCAATCTTCCTGCTGATCGCCGGCAGTTACACACCGATCTGCCTCATGATGGCGGGTGCCTGGGGCTGGAGTCTGCTCGGCATCGTCTGGACCCTGGCTCTGGGCGGTGTGGCGCTGAAGATTTTCGCGGCGCATCTCCCGTCATGGCTATCTGCGTCGATTTACCTCGGCCTCGGTTGGCTGGCGGTGGTCGCCCTCGGACCGATCACACAAACATTTCCACCGCGAGCATTGTTCTGGCTGTTCGGTGGCGGAATGGCGTACACGATCGGTGCTGTGATCTATGCCCTGGAGCGTCCGGACCCATATCCAGAGGTCTTCGGCCACCACGGGATCTTCCATATCTTCGTGCTCGCCGGCAGCGCGCTGCATTTCGTATTCATGATCGGCTACGTGGCGTAACGCAGACGGGACAAGCTCGAGTGTCCGATTTCCCTCACTGCCCGTGGCCGGAGCTGCGATCGTTACGTTGACTTCACCTCGCCCGCTGCTATCACCTGCTCCTCGAACGTGACGCGGGGTGGAGCAGTCCGGTAGCTCGTCGGGCTCATAACCCGAAGGTCGGAGGTTCAAATCCTCCCCCCGCAACTCCTCGGAACCCCGTGATTGCAATGCGTCACGGGGTTTTCTGTTTTCGTGAGCCCCCAACAGACGTGTGCGAGAAGGATCGGACCACGACATCAACTTTGACGACATCCCGGAAATCCAGGACTGGAGCGGCGCTGTGCGCGGTCGGTTCTTCCGCCCGGTAAAACAGCGCATCAGCCTACGCCTGGATAAAGATGTCCTGGCATGGCTCAAATCCCTGGGAAGCGGATATCAGTCCCGCATTAACGCCGTGCTGCGTGAATACATGGAGCAGACGCGTCGTAAGAAACGAGACCGATCGCAGGCAACATAACCGGGTACATTTCCGCAGCCAGAGCAGTCGATTCAATCCCCTCCCCGGGCAGGGGAACGCCTGGGAACTCAATGCTCCTGGTATTGTCTGCCGGGCTCATAACCCGAAGGCCGGAGGTTCAAATCCTCCCCCCGCAACTCCTCGGAACCCCGTGATTGCTTCGATCATGGGGTTCTCCATTCCACCCTCGAATCACGCCGGCCACAGAAATTTCTCTCTCACCGATACCACGATCCGGCCCGATCAGGGCCAGGACCCTACACCACTTCCGTAGTGTCGCACCGCACCGGAACCACCGGATCTCGGAAACGGAGAGGGAGGGATTCGAACCCTCGGTAGAGTGCTAGCCCTACACACGCTTAGCAGGCGTGCGCCTTCGACCGCTCGGCCACCTCTCCAAACGAGAAATGCCCGGTCTACCTACCGATCCTGCCTCCCGACTGCAACCGGCCACGACGTGATTCAGACGGCTCCACACCCATGCTTCCTCTTCCCTGGCATCTTCAAAATGACACAAGGGCCCGCCAATCCGGAACTGACTCAACTCGCCACACGCGACTCGCTGAGTCCGGCAGCACGCCGCCCTGACACCTCTCCCTCCACGATTTCCCGGGCACGACGCAGCGCTCCCTCGATGTTCGGTTGGATGTTGCCGGCGCCAATGTGACGCTGGAAGTGTGCCCTGGCCAGAAGCTTTGCAGGTTGTGCGCGCAAACCGCAGATGATGAGTTGGCGTCCCGATACGCGGAGTGCCGCAGCCAGCCTCTCCAGCGCTCGCACCCCCGTGGCGTCGATCGCCGTCATGTTACGCAACCGAAGAATCACGACGGCCGGAAGGTTGTCGGTTTCTGCCTCGATTTCTTCCAGCTTGTCCGTCGCACCGAAAAGGAACGGACCATGAATTCGGTAGATTACGACACCATCGGGAATTGTATTGATCTGGAGGCTGTGAGGAAAACCCGCCTGGACGTAGTCTGGGGTCACACGCGCAACCGTCGTCGTCACCGTCACCTTCTGTACGTACAACAGCGCCGCAAGGATCATACCGAACTCCACGGCTACGGTGAGGTCGGCAAGAACCGTCAGCGCAAAGGTGATGAACCACACCGCGATGTCCGCCTTGCTCAGTTTCAGAATCTCACCAATCTCTCCCCATTCCCCCATGTTGTAGGCAACCATCAGGAGAAGGGCGGACAGCACACAGAGAGGTACGTGAGCCGCCAGCGGTGCCGCGACAAGCAGGATGATCAGGAGAGTGACAGAATGCACCATCCCGGCGACCGGCGTGCGCGCACCGGCACGGATACTCGTAGCGGTACGCGCGATCGCTCCCGTGGCTGGCAACCCACCGAACAACGGCGAGGCGATGTTGGCCACACCCTGTGCAAACAATTCAACGTTGGGATTGTGCCGACCTCCAGACATGCGGTCGGCCACCACGGCGGACAGGAGGGACTCGATAGCGCCAAGGACTGCAATCGTCAGCGTCGGGGAGAGCAGTGGCAGGATCAGGTCGGGACGAAAAGTCGGGATGGCAGGCAACGGCATGCCACCGGGAATGCCTCCGAAACGTTCGCCGACCGTTTCGAGAGGAAGTGCGAGCCCCCAGGCAAGGGCCGTACTCACGAAAAGGACGATGATGGAACCGGGGACCCGCTTCGCGGCGCGCGCCAGCACGATCAGCGTCAGGAGCGCTGCACATGAAGTCACCGTGGCCTCCCACGAAAGCGTGTGCCGGCTTTGTACGAGAGAGTCCATGCGTGCCAGGAACTCGCCGGGTACGGTGTCGATCTGCAGACCGAAGAAATCCTTCAGTTGCGTGCTGGCAATCAGAACGGCGATGCCATTGGTGAAGCCCACGACAACCGGACGCGGGATGAACTTCACGGCGCTGCCCAAACCGGTCAGGCCGAGCACGACCAGAAGGATCCCCGCCATCATGGTGCACATGAAAAGGCCGTCGATGCCGTAACGCGCGACGATACCCGCCACGACGACGACGAAGGCACCCGTCGGACCACCAATCTGGGTATTCGAACCACCTAGCGCCGAGATGAGAAAGCCGGCGACGATGGCGCAGTAGATGCCGGACTGCGGCGTGAGGCCCGAGGAAATGGCAAAGGCCATGGCCAGAGGTAGAGCAACCAGTCCGACCGTGATTCCGGCAATGAGGTCAGGGACGAACAACCGCGCCGAGTAGCGCGGCAGCCAGAGCAGAGATTTTGGAACGAAGCCGCCAGGGAAGATGCGTCGCATGGGGATTGATCAGAGGTTTTGCATCATCGCCAACGACTCCTCGAGGTGGGCGAGAAAATAACGCCGCATGGTGTCGAGAACCTCGATCAGCAACGGATCGCGCAGCGAGTAAAACACCTGGTTGCCTTCCTTACGGTTGCTCACCAGCCGCTTGGAACGCAAAACCGCCAGGTGCTGCGACACATTGGCAGCTTCGAGGCCAACACGTTCCATGAGTGCGCTCACCGATTGCTCGCCGTCCCGCAGGCATTCCACCAGATGAATGCGCGTCGGATTGGCCAATGCTTGAAATATCTCGGCCTTGAACGCACGTAGAGCTTGCTGCTGCTGAGGATCCTGCGGCACCTGCTGCGTATATTCGAACATTCGCAAGTTCGCAATGGCTTTACGAGGGAAAATACAACTTCACTTCGTTTTTCCCTGCCTGGTCAGGCAAGCGGGAGATCCGTTGCGCCGCCTGACGTTCGTGACAAGCCTGCAAGCCGGGCGGCGAGGCACCGGCTCTCCTCTACGCCACCGATCCTGTGATCCGGCTCGTGGCCAAATCACACGATCGGGTTTGAGTTTCGAACCGTCACCGCGAAATCAATGACCTTCGTGGCCGTCCGGCTCGCGGTTGTCCATCTCGCTACGTTTCAAAACGTCGCCGCAACGGCACAGGTGAAACTCCACATGTTGGCGCGATCACCAATGGATTTCATCAGGGGGCGTGAACTGTACGTCAGGTTACAGCTCAACATTTGCAGGGGGCCATTGCCGTAAAGTCCCACACCGGCACCCCAGCCACTACGTGTGTCAGCACCGCCAAGAAGATGCAACAGCAGGAAATCTGAGAGCGGATTCACATCATCCGGCACGAGACGGGTGTCGAGCCCGAAGTAGCCGGTGGTCTGCCGGCGTGTCGGTTCACCCATCGCAGAAATGTTGCGGTACTCGATGTCGATTGCCGTGCGGAACTCACTCAGGTAGCGCCCCAGCGCCGTGTCCGGCCCCGCCATCCCAAGCGGAATGAATGGCAACGCACTCAGACCGGAACGTGGAAACCACGCGTTGCTGGTACCTCTGTCGCGGAAAGGTCGGAAAGTCATCGGGTCGATTCCGGTGATCTTCTGGCGGTGCTGCTCCACATTCAGCATCGCTCCGAGGGCAAGCCAGTCGCGTTCTCCGCCACGCCAGTGCAGGCCGGGAAAAAGGCTGAGCCCCTGCTTTGAGCGTGCCTCCACCAGCGTCTGTTCAAAGAGGGATACACGCATCTCACCATCGGTCCCCGGCACACCAAACATCAGACCGGCGCTGAAACCTTTCAATTTCGAACTCAATCCACCCAGATCAACAGCGGCCGCCAGCTTCAACATTCGCGTCCGGAGGACGAGCTCCGCATCTGGTAGAGATTTGGCCGTACCATGCCCATCAGCATACAGACCAAACACCTGAAAAACCCACGGCGCAGCAGCCACCGCAACCGAACCGCTGGCAATGTCTGCTCCCACACCGCCCGTCTTCAGCCGGAAGTAGCTTCCACCCAGAAAGACGCCGCGCCGGGCGTAGTACAGACTGCCCACCGGCATGGTCGCCGGATTGGTGAATCCAAAAGGATCGGCAACGTACGTGCCGCGTGCTTCACAGTCGCCATAGCCACACAGATTGAGCCCGGTAATGTCCGTCCCGATCTGAGCTGAGGCCGCACCGGCGATGACCATCAAAATCAAGACCCGTATTCCGACCCCCACCGCATTCCTCCCCTGTGCAGCCGCCATCCTTCCATGTCCTCCCCCTGACCGCCACCATACCACGCAGCAGAGACCCTCGCCGGCTATCACGAGAGTGGATCTCCAACCACCAGGGCCTGAGGCAGACCCTCTGAACGAGATCAGGAGACTCGATTCTATCCAGTTCGCTTTGCAGAAGAGCCGGCTGAACGCCTGATGATCCTGCGCTCGGCCACCCGGCCACTCATGCAGCGACTTCGTCGTGGCGGGCCAGTTGCGCCAACTTGTCGGGATCGGTCACGAGCAGGTCGCGCCTCTCGATGGCAATGGCACGGCGGCGTTTGAGGCTGGCCAGCAACCGAATTGCCGTTTCCGTTGACACACCAATCATTTCCGCAAGTTCCCGGCGGGTGAAATCAAGTCGGATCCGTGTGGCACCGTCGGTCGGACCGGTCGCCTGAGCCAACTGCAGGAGAAGTTCCGCCATACGATTCTCAGCCCGCTTGAGTGCCAAAGCACGAACCTTTTTCTGCGCCTTGTTCACCGCCTTACTGAGCGCCTCGATGAGACGGACACCGGTCATGGGACTCTCTTGCAGGAACTTGCTGATCCCCTCCCGTGACAGGTAGCAGAGTTGCGCATCGGTCAGTGCTTCAGCCGAAGCCGAGTACGGCTCGTTATGATCAGCAGGTAACTCTCCCAGAATATCCCCCGCTGTGGCGATGTGCAGGATGTGGTCCCGGCCGAAACGGTCCGACTGATAAATCTTCACGGCGCCACGGCAGAGGATATAGAGTCCGTTGGCTGGCGTCCCTTCGTGAAAGATCACCTGGCGTCGCCGAT
>CAZEWD010000099.1:7498-10181 GCA_964515725.1 uncultured Binatia bacterium (SeqCode) | reverse complement strand
AACGGCATTGTCCTTATCGCTGACTCCAGACTGCGCCGGATCACCGCGCCCCATGCACCTCCCGTGATGTGGTAGATCATGAGGATGGCAAAGCATCCCATCACGAGGCCGAACCAGAACAGATATGCATAGAGATACGAGCGAAAGAACTGCACCGGACTCATCGCGGCGCCCAGAGCGGAAATGCCGAGAGCCGCCACACCGAGAAGCAGCGCCAGACGCTGCCACCGGAGCAGAGGGTGATCGGCGCCGAGCAGATACTGCTGTGCGCTGCCGTTACTCATGATGTCCACCTTGCGCCGCGGTGGGCGCGTCGAGTCGAGCACGATCTGCCGCCGGCACATCGGCCAGCTTGGCATTCTGGCTCAGTTGCAAGGCGCGGATATAACTCGCGATAGCCCAGCGGTCTTCCACGGGTACTTGCTGCGCGTAATCGGGCATCACACCAAAGCCATTCGTGATGACATAGAAAAAATACCCGGGCGCCTGTTGGCGCAATCGGTCCTGATGGAAAGACGGTCGCGCCTTATACCCCCGCTGCACAATCATGCCGTTGCCGTTGCCAACACGATCATGGCAGGGGCTACAATAGATATCGTACCGCTCGCGTCCGCGTTCGAGGAATGCCTTGTTGACAGGCATCGGGAATTCGGCCGCGAAGGCGTCGCCCTCCTTGCCCGTGTGGAGCAACTTGTCCGTCTCGTAGAGATGTCCCCTGGCCACGGTATCCGCCAGCGGCGGTCGCTCCGAGCGGCCGTCAGCATAAAAGGTACTCGGCCGATAGGGCCGGTACTTCGGTTGATTGTGCATGTCCTGCCGGCAGCCCGCCAGAATCACAGACGCAAGGAACGTAGCGGCAAGGAAGCGGGGGAGGAATCGAAAGGCGGTCATCAGTGTTCCACCTCGCTGACCTCACCGGGGGCAATCCCCTCCAGAAACTGTCTGGTCCCCTCACGGTCGAACTTCGGATCGGTGGCTTCGATACAGAGAAAAAAACGATCGCGGGAAGCCATCGCAAATCGCGGCACGTTGAATACAGGATGATAGGGCATCGGGAGGCCGTTCAGCGCGATCATGCCGAACACAGTGGTCAATGCCGCGAACAGGACGGTACACTCGAAAATGATCGGAATGAAAGCCGGGAGACTGAACAACGGCCGTCCGGCGACATTGATCGGATAGTTGATCGCTGCCGTCCAGTACTGCAAACCAAATCCCGCCGCCATCCCGGCAAGACCACCGAAGAACACGAGAACCGGCAGGATATTGCGATGGATTCCCATCTCCTCCGACACTTCCTCGATCGGATACGGAGTGTATGCATCGATCTTGCGGTAGCCGGCCGCACGCACGCGGCGAATCGCGGCGATCAGCGCGTTGGGATCGTGGAACTCGGCGAGCACGCCGTGAACAGGGGTGGGCCGTTTCATGAGTGTTTCTCTTTCAACTCAGCTTCGGGCACCAGTGTACGCATCTCGAAGATCGAGATCATCGGCAGGAAGCGGATGAACAGGAAGAGGAGTGTCAGGAACAGTCCGATCGTTCCGATGAACGTCGCCCAGTCGAACAGAGTCGGCGTATACATGCCCCAGGAAGACGGCATGAAGTCACGGTGCAGGCTGACGACGATGATGATGTAGCGCTCGAGCCACATACCGATGTTGATCGACATCGCAACCACATAAAGCAGCGGGATATTGAGCCGTACCTTCTGGAACCAGAGCAACTGCGGGATCACAACGTTGGTCAGGACGAGCCCCCAGTACATGGTGCTGTACGGTCCGAAGAAGCGGTTTTCCACCATGAATTCTTCGAAGGTGTTGCCACTGTACCAGGCCATGAAGATTTCCATGAAGTAGCCGTAAGCGACCACCATGCCCGTGGCGAGCATCACACGCGCCATGTTGTTGATGTGACGCATGGTGATGAAATCTTCGAGGCCGTAGTAGCGCCGCAGAGGGATGGCCAGCGTGATCACCATGGCAAAACCTGCGTAGATGGCCCCGGCGACGAAGTAAGGCGGGAATATGGTGGCGTGCCACCCTGGAATCAGGCCAACGGCGAAGTCGTAGGAGACGATGGTGTGCACGGACACGACCAGCGGTGTCGACAAACCGGCAAGCAACAGATACGCCGTTTCATAGCGCTGCCAGTGACGCGCCGACCCTCTCCAACCGAGGGCCAGCATCCCATAGATCATCTGGCCGATCTTGCTGGGCGAGCGGTCACGCAAAGTTGCCAGATCGGGGATCAACCCCACGAACCAGAACATTGCGGACACCAGCGCATAGGTAGACACCGCGAAGACGTCCCACATCAGAGGGCTGCGGAAGTTCGGCCACATACCCATGGCGTTGGGATAGGGGAACAGCCAGTAGGCCAACCATGGACGACCCAGGTGGAGCACCGGATACGTCCCCGCACAGGCAACGGCAAACAGGGTCATCGCCTCGGCAAACCGGTTGATCGATGTCCGCCACTCCTGCCGGAAGAGGAGCAAGATCGCCGAGATCAATGTTCCGGCGTGGCCGATGCCGATCCACCACACGAAGTTGATGATGTCCACGCCCCAGGCAACCGGAACGTTGATACCCCAGATACCGATCCCTTTGACCACCAGAACAGCGACGGCATTGAGAAACACCATCAAGAGTGTGAAAGAGATGGCGAACCCGAGAAACCA
>CAZEWD010000099.1:0-7488 GCA_964515725.1 uncultured Binatia bacterium (SeqCode) | reverse complement strand
CTCGTGCGCGTCAGAATGACCGCACTGATCTTGTCGGTTACGGTCTCGAACGTGTGGCCCGGCCCAATGACCGGGCCGAGTTGCTCTTCACGGAGCGGCGCGCTCATGCTTCACCCTTTCCACCGGCAAGCTTTGGATTCGGGTTGGTAACGGCCGCCAGATAGGTCGTTCGCGGCCGCGTATTGAGCTCGGCCAGCAGGGCATAACTGCGGGGCTGGCCCCTTTCCTGCGCGACCTTGCTGCCATGTTCATTGATGTCGCCAAAAACGATGGCTTCGGCCGGGCAGACCTGCTGGCAGGCCGTCTGCACCTCGCCGTCCACAATGCGGCGGTCTTCCCGCTTCGCAGCGATTCGCGTCTGGTTGATGCGTTGTACGCAGTAAGTGCACTTCTCCATGACACCACGGCTGCGGACCGTGACGTCTGGATTCCGCATCGATTTGTAGGTTTCCGTTTCAAAGTCCTGATACAGGTAAAAATTGAAACGACGAACCTTGTAAGGACAGTTGTTCGAGCAGTACTTGGTGCCGACACAGCGGTTGTACACCATGTCGTTGAGCCCTTCTTCTCCGTGCACCGTTGCATTGACAGGACACACGAGCTCACAAGGGGCGTTCTCACATTGCATGCAGGGGACCGGCTGATGCACCATCTGTGGATTATCGAGATCACCCTCGAAATATCGGTCGACCCGAATCCAGTGCATCTCACGGCCACGTGAGACCTGATCCTTGCCAACCACTGCGATATTGTTCTCGGCCTGACAGGCGATCGTACACGCATTGCAGCCAGTGCACGCGCTCAGGTCGATCGACATCCCCCACGCATAACCGGGATATTTCCAGTCGGAGTAGAACGATATCTCTTCTTCCTCGTGATGACTGTTCCCATGCTCGCCACCGGAGGTGTGCTGTCCCGCCGGGCCGATATGTGGGTTACGCTTGAACTCCTCCAGCGTGGCACTGCGGACGATATCGCGCCCTTCCATACTGAAGTGATCCTGCGTACAGGCCAGGGAATATCTCTCTCCTGTCTTGCGGACTTCGAGACCGGCGCCGCCGCCCGGGGCTGCGCTGGTGAGCAGGGTGTAGGCGTTGAATCCGGTCCCCGCGCCAACCTTGCCCGTTTGGGTACGGCCATAACCGAGGTGAACGGTGACGGAATCATTTGCATGGCCCGGCGTAACCCACACCGGCGCCTTCACCACCCGCCCCTGGTACTTCAACTCGACGACGTCCTCGTTACGCAGACGTAATCGCTCGGCTGTGACAGGGCTCAGCAAGGCGGCATTGTCCCAGGTAAGCTTGGTCACCGGACGAGGTAGTTCCTGTAGCCAGCCGTTGTTGTTGAACCGCCCATCGTGGACGTGGGGATCCTGACGAATCACCAATTCCATTCCGGCTGCGGGTGCACCCAACGGTTTCAGAGTCTGTACGACGGCAGCTCCGGCGGTCACCGGCTTGATTGGTGCGGCCGAACCAGCCACCAACCCATCGTGCAGCGATTTGCGCCAACGGGTATCGAAATCGCTATCGCCCCAGGTTGCCTTCCAGTAATCTCGCACGATGTCGTGCGCCGGACGGGTCGGCCGGCCCGTGAACGCCGCCAGAACCTCGCTGGCGCTGCGACCGTTGTAAAGCGGCGCAATCAGCGGTTGCTGGATCGTGAGGGTGCCATCATGAGCGCGCGTATCTCCCCAGGTCTCCAACTGGTGGGCGAGTGGGACGTGCCAGTGGCACAGCCGCGCCGTTTCATCATTGTAGAGACCCGCGTGAAGGCGGGTCTCCACTTTGTCGAGAAGTTCGGCAAAACGCAGGTCAGCCGGCGTGTCATAGACCGGGTTGCCTCCCAGAATCACCAGCGCGTTGACCTTGCCGGCTTCCATATCCGCGGTCAATTCCTTCAAGGAGGCCAGATGATTGACGGGCTGGATCGCCACGGGTTCGACAAATTGCAAGGTCTGCCCGATGTTGCCGAGTGCCTGGTTCATCAGGTAGGCGAGCGCATGCACCCCAGGGGGCTGCGCCGGTCCGGCAACGATGACGCTGCGGCCCCGTGCCGTCTGCAGGTCGGCGGCAACCTCCTTGACCCATTTCGCGTGGGGTTGCATGCTCGGCGCCGTTTCATTGGCCACACCGAGCGCCGTGGCCAAGGCTCGTGTAAACGCCTCGATGTCGGTCGAGCGCAACGGCAACCGGTGGTCCGCATTTGAACCGGTCGCCGTCGGCGTGCTCTCCACCACGTAGAGGCGATTCATGGCCGGGTTCGATGTGGTCACCTTGCGCCGGCGGGCAAACTCGCGGGTATAGCGCATGTTGCCGGGTTGGCTCGACAAAAAATCGGCGTCCAGCGAGACGATCACGTCGGCGTTTTCCAGGCGTAGAACCTGATCGACCACTTCGCCAAACGCCAGCAGGGCACCTGCCTGCGGGTTGTCCCGGTTGATCGGCTGGTACTGATGCCACTTTGCCTGTGGCAACTCCTGGAGAACTTCGCGGATCTGCGCTGCCAGGCTCGGCGACGTAACGGTTTCCGTCAGGATACGAAAACCCGCGCCCTGCGTCCCTTTTTCTTTCTCCACCAGCGCTTGCGCCGTGGCCAGAAATGCGGCGTACGGGCGGATCGAACCGGCGTTCAAGACGACCTGAGAGCGATCGGGGTCGTACAGCTCGAGAATGACGGCCTGAGAGAAGACATCGGTCGCGCCAAGGCTTACCGGGTGATCCGGATTTCCCTCGACTTTGGTGGGACGACCCATGTGACTCTCGACGAGCACGCCCGCGGCTTCACCCGCAACATTGATGGCTGTAGCGAAGAAAAGAGGTTCGCCGGGAATCACTTCCTCCGGCATCTTCACATAGGGAACGATCTTCTCGACCGGCTGCTTGGTGCAGGCGCTCACACCCGCAAGGGCCATCGATGCGCCCATCAGTTGCAGGAACTGCCGGCGGCCAACGGCATCGAGAACGGATGCCTCGCGCGGAAATTCCGCGTGCAAGAAGCTGGTGAACGCATCGCTTTCTGCCAGTTCATCCAGACTACGCCAATATTGACGCCCGGTCGCTGCACCCAACTTCGCGCGCAACGCGTCAAAGTCGTGGCGCGGACTCTCATCGGGCGGCCGGGGTTCTATGGGCTCTCTGAGATCACTCATGGAAAAATCACCGATGACAGATCGAGCAGTTCTCCAACTGCTGTTTCTGGATGTTGTACTCGGCCACCAGACGGGTACCGAGCGCCAACTGGTCACCGCCGGGCGGCTGCCAGTTCATGTTGAAGACCTGGTCCTTCGGGCGCACGTGCTGCTCTGGATTGCGGTGGCAGTTCAAGCACCACTCCATTTGCAGGGAATTCTCCTGCCAGGTGAGGTTCATCTGGTCGACCTGACCGTGGCAGGACACACAGCCGACGCCCTTGGCAATGTGTATGCTGTGGTTGAAGTACACGAAATCGGGAAGGTCGTGCACCTTGATCCACTGAATCGACGTGTCCGTACGATAACTGGCGCGCACCGGCTCCAGCATCGGGCTGTCCACCCAGATCTGCGAGTGACAATTCATGCAGGTCTTGGTCGGTGGGATTCCAGCCGTCGCAGAGCGTTCGACAAACGAGTGGCAATACCGGCAGTCGATCCCGAGTTCGTTCGCGTGATGTTTATGGCTGAACGGGATCGGTTGTTCGATCGCGATTTTTGCGCCGGTGTTGTACCCGGATCGATTGACGAGCATTCCCGCGTAGCCAACCAGACCGAGCACGACGACGGCTCCGAATATGCTGACCCGCGACAGCGTATTGGTGCTTCGATAAAAAATCTGAGCCATTGGAGAGCGGCCTATCTACAGTCGTTCAACTCGGATTCGCAACCGAACCCACAAAGAAATCGGCTAACGCCAAGGTAAGGTGGTCTCATCCCATTTCCCATTTCGATCATGCCGTTCGAGTAATTTCTCATGACCAGATCACGCAGCCACGGCTGCGTCACTTTGCTTGTCTCTGTGCCCTTCCCGGCCAGACCGCATCAGGGTCACACGGTCCGGCCTCGGGTGCGTCCTTGTGCTCTGTTCTGCAAATCAAATCAACCCTTCGGGACATCGAATTTTTCTCAAGAGGAGGCCCGGTCATCACCGTCCCCGGCGAGTCGTGCGGCGGGCAGGCGGCGTGGCAACCCCCGTACTCGAATCCCCTTCGGTTACAGTGTTCCGGCATTTACCAGCCGGCGGTGTGAAGCCACCTTGACCGTACCGCGGCAAGCGCGTGTAATCCCCTGGATGTCCGGATACGTCAGTGCGCACCCGGGCCGCTGGATCGTGGCGCTTGTGCTGGCTCTTGGCGCCGTGCGCGCGTTCGCCGAAGAACCACGGGAGATTTTCGTGCTGTTGCAAGAACCTCCAAGTGGACGCATCGATTCGCCCCTTGCACGCCGCGCGCGCTTTGCCGCTCATCAGAAGAAGGTCATCGATTCCTTGCGACATGAACACATCCGGTTGCGGCAGACGTTCACCGCCGTGAACGCATTCTCCGTCGAAACCGACACAGCCGGATTGGCGGCACTGCGAGCGCATCCGGAGGTGTGGCGCGCCGATCCATTGAAATACGGCTCGGGCGGCGATGTCTCGGCCAATCTCCGGCAAATCCGGGCTGACCGGGTACACCGCCGGGATGACTTCGGCCAGAGCGTGACGGTCGCCGTCCTCGATACCGGCGTCCAGTCCGGCCACCCGGATCTGATGGGGCGTATTTCAGGGGAACAATGTTTCTGCACCGGTGATTGCTGCCCGAATCGAACATCGCAGCAATCAGGCCCGGGCAGCGCCTACACGACTCATGTCCATGGAATGCATGTCACCGGTATCATCGTCTCACAGGGCCGGATTGCGCCACGCGGCATTGCCCCTCGGGTGAGCATCGTCTCAGTGAAAGTTCTCAACGACCAGAATCGGGGTTCACTACTCGACTGGTTGCGTGGACTCGAGTGGATCCTTCTGGAACGCCCCGACGTCCAGGTGGTGAACATGAGCCTCGTCAGTGATCAGACCTTCTCCGGCCATTGTGACGCAGCCGACAGCACGAACATCGCCTTCGCCCAGGTGATCGAGCAACTGCGCAGCCGTGGCACACTGGTGTTCGCGGCTTCCGGCAACACCGGGGATCTCGATCGGACGACCTCTCCTGCCTGCATTCGCTCAGCGGTCGCTGTTGGCGCCGTGGATCGTGCAGACAGGGTGGCTGACTTCACGAGCCGCGGGATGGCGCTCGATCTCCTGGCACCGGGCACGAGCATTCTCTCCGATGCGCCGGGCAACGATACGGCAACACTTTCGGGAACCTCGATGGCGGCCGCCCACGCCACAGGCGCTGCGGCACTGCTTTATGCGTGGCAACCCCAACTTGACCCCGACGCGATCGAAAACATCCTCGTACGGCGCGGAAAGTCGATTCACGATCCCCTGACGGGGGGGAACACGCCGCGCATCGACGCCGTCGCGGCGTTTGCGGCCATCCGGCCCTTCAGTCCACCCTTCCCGGGAGGCGGCAGTGGCGGCAACGACTGCCTGATCGAGTGGCGGGCCGAAGGAAAACCCCACATCTCGTTCTCACCTCGGATGCTCGTCACCTGTGTCGACGGAGATCCGGCATGCGATCGCGGGACCGTGGAAGGTGAATGTACCATCGCCCTTTCTATCTGCCTGGGCCGGACCGACCCACGGCTGCCACGCTGTTTCGTGGCCGCAACACTCGACAGATTCGAATTGATCAAGCCGGACCCGGTGGGCAGTTCGCCCATCGAGAAGGAAAATGCGAATGCCTTGCTTGCCGCCTTGCCGCTCTTTCCAGTAAGTAACCCGGGATTGTGCACCTCCCCCTTTCCGATCCGCGTCGCCGCTGGAACCGCTATCCCGATTGCCGCACGCGTGCGCGACGGAGACGGACGCACAGATTACGACAGGCTGGTAGTGCGATGTCGCGGGAGGTGAAATGGTCCGTCTGATCCTGGTGCGGCATGGTGAGAGCGAGGGCAACCGCGACCGCACCTTCACACAGAGCCCGGAAGTACCCCTCACCGAAATCGGTCACCGGCAGGCACAAGATGCAGCGGAACGCATCCGGCATCGCCATGCACCGCAACGGATCGTTTCCAGTCCTTACCGGAGGGCGCATCAGACAGCGGAGATCATCGCACGGGCCATTGGCCTTGGAATCGAGTTGGAACCCGAACTGCGGGAGCAGAGTTTTGGCGTGTTCGCGGGTAAGCCCTACACCGCGCTGCTCGCCGATGCCTCGTATCACGAGGGACCGCGTTGGGCCTGGCGTCCTGAAGGCGGGGAATCTCTTGTCGATGTGGCGGGGCGTGCCGTACCAGCCGTCAAGCGGATCGTGGCGCGAGCAGAGGAGAACGAAATCGTCATCGTCAGCCACGGTGGAGTCATGCTGGCGATCTGCGCTCACGTCAACGGTGGATGGGAAGGTGTCCCAGTGTCACCGAACTGCGGCATCGTCATCATCGAAATTGAGTCCGGGCGCTGGCAAATCGCGGAATCTTCTTCAAGGCCACGGGAACACCTGGAAGGCGTGCCCCGAAGTTGAACCCACAACCGGTCGGTCCCAGACCGGACAGAAAAGAGTACCGGGCAGAGCTGCTGCTCCCAACGGCGATGATGGCGGATCGGCGGCGCTGTGGTGCAATGGAGGGTCGCCGTCTCGGAACAACGGCAAGATCTCGATCCCCCTCAAACTCCGCCCTCCAAAGGGAAACCCCGATTCGAAAACCAGGTGGGAGGTATTGCAGTACCACCCCCTCGAACGATATCCGACACACTCCGAACAAGGAGGAACCACACATGGCTGTTGTGATGACGGAAAATCTGGAGGCTACCTACCAGAAGATCATTGCACGCAATCCCGGAGAAGCTGAGTTCCACCAGGCCGTACGGGAAGTTCTCGAGTCGCTCGGTCCGGTGCTCGTGAAACACCCGGAACTCGTCGAGCTGAAAATCATCGAGCGCATTGCCGAACCGGAGCGCCAGATCATCTTTCGAGTCCCCTGGCAGGACGACAAAGGCGAGATCCACATCAATCGCGGATTCCGCGTCGAATTCAACAGCGCCATCGGTGTGTACAAAGGGGGTCTGCGGTTTCACCCGTCGGTCTACCTCGGCATCATCAAGTTCCTCGGTTTTGAACAGATCTTCAAAAACGCGTTGACGGGCCTGCCGATCGGAGGGGCAAAGGGCGGCGCCGATTTCGACCCGAAGGGCAAGTCCAACAACGAGATCATGCGCTTCTGCCAGAGCTTCATGATCGAGCTTTATCGGCACCTCGGTGAGTACACCGACGTCCCGGCCGGTGATATCGGGGTCGGCCAGCGTGAACTGGGATACATGTTCGGAATGTACAAGCGGATCACCAACCGATACGAGTCCGGCGTACTGACGGGTAAAGGCATGGACTGGAACGGTTCGTTGGTGCGTACCGAGGCAACGGGTTATG
>CAZEWD010000098.1:5980-10251 GCA_964515725.1 uncultured Binatia bacterium (SeqCode) | reverse complement strand
AACGCCCGGTTCCTGGCGGCGCACCGCGAAGACCTGCCGGCCGAGGTGATCCAGTTCGAGCAGTTGGACCTCCGCTTTTTCCCAAACGTCGAACAGACCCGGTTGCTGCTTCGAAACGGCGCACGGGGCGCCATGACGAGAATCCTTACACTGATTGGAATCACCGAAGGATTCGGCAATGACGGGTTGAGACTGTTCCCGCAGCCGCCTCTCAAACCCTTCTTCCGTGAGAGCATCGAAAATACCTGTCTGGACCATCTCTATCACGGCTTGTTCGAGGCGCACGGCAACGATGAGGCCGGGCGTGGTGCGGAATGTGGCCATAACGAGATGTGGTATTCGATTCGCGACGCGTCCTTGGACCATCCGGTGATCACCCCGGATATGTTCGAGAACCTGCCGATCGCTCCGCCTCCCGGATACGAGGGACCGGGTAAGCCTGCCCCGGAAGCGATCGGTGTGGGCCAGATGACACTGTCCTTCCCCACCCTTGATCCGCGATTCGAGTTACTGGTGACTGTGATGACGCAGCTTCTCGTGATCGAGTTGCTGGCCTACGGGACTTTCGCCTGGGCGAAAGAGGTCCTGAGCGATCCAGACTGTTCCGCGGAGCCGGAACTGGCGCCACGTTGGGTCGACTACATTCAGCAGGACGAAACGATCCACGTCGATTATCTGCAGTGTGCCCTGGCGGAAATCCGTTGCCGGACACTCTTGGGAAATGACGGCGTCGAAATTCCCGGAAAGGAGTTCATCGACGCGATCTGTGAGCGGACGTTGGACGGCAGCCGTCAGGCCGGGCGGCGCGAGCGATTGCTACGCTATCGCATGCGGCAGATCGAGGAGGAGTTGTCTGCGCGCCCGGATGGACAAAGCCTGCTGGCCGAATTCGCGAGACTGGGTCCAGTCCCTGAATAACTCCCCGAGCGATGCCTCGGATCCAACCGGTCCGTCCGGCTGAGACTCCGGCGCCAGAAAATGTTCCCAGCGCGACCTGCTGATGTACGGCAGAGTGCCGCTCACAGGGGAAAACCTCTCCTCACCCTCACAAAGAAGTCCAGAGAGCAAACCAAACATCCCCTGGCTCCCCAGGGATGGGGGCTTTTGTTTTCAGAAGGAACGGACCTGTGCGCTACGGCCGGGGTTGCTTGTGGGGTGGTCCCATCTGTTTGCAGGGCGCAAAGTTCGTTGGGAGCATGTACAGGGCGAAAAACTCGTCATTCGTCCCGATCGAGTCGTGCAGGGTTCCGAGGTTTACGGTCACCGGTTCCTTCGATGTGCGTTCGGCTGTAGCTCCGAGGAGGAGGTGGAAAGTTCCGTCATCGCCCGTTCTTGTCCGATGCCCCCATCCATTGGGCAGGAACAGTTTCAGGAAGCGATCCTTCACGGCTTTTCCCTCGGCATCGGTGATCTTCCCGGTTACGTGCAAATCGAAAGGCTGCGCGAGTACCTTCCGATCGCCTTCGATCAGGTAGCACTGACCACACGGCTTGCCGTCCAGGTAGCCGTTCTCGGCTCCCGGAAAACAGCCTGCCTTGTTCGGATCCTCGCAGTCATTGCACGTCACGATGACAGCCACTTGCTTGCCGTCCGGACCTTTGACAGGCACGGGAGCGTGAGATTCAGCCAGGACCGGTGCTGCCAGGCCGAACACCGCCACAAGAACCGTCCACCACTTCATAAGCTGCCTCCGAAATCTGCGCGTGACGCGCACAACGCGTTGCAATCGACGAGGACGTTTTATAGTCGAGTCGAACAGGGGGCTCAATGTTGGAGAATCTCAGCGCCGGCCTCGATCGTGCCGTAGCCTATATTTCGGGTGCGCACTATGTTTTGGCGCTCACCGGTGCTGGCATGTCGGTGGAAAGTGGCATCCCGCCGTTTCGCGGTCCCGGCGGCTTGTGGACGAAATACGGCGAGCCACCCATGAACGGCTTCGAGCGTTTTCTGGCCGACCCGAAAAAGGCCTGGGAAGATCGACTCAACCCAAAGGGGCCGATGCGTGAGTTGTGGAAAACGCTCGATAGCGCTCGCCCCAACCCCGGACACCATGCCCTCGTCAGTCTGGAACGGTGCGGCATTCTGCGCTGCACGATCACCCAAAACGTCGATAACCTCCACCGGATCGCCGGTAGCGAACAACTGGCGGAAATCCACGGTAACGTCACACTGGTGCGGTGCCTGGAATGTGTGCGCCGTTACCCGCGTGAAGAAATCGATGTCACCGTCCTTCCTCCTGGTTGTCCGAACTGTGGCGGTATGTTGAAGAGCGATACCGTTTCATTCGGAGAGCCCATTCCAGCCGACGTCCTCGCGCAATGCCGGGAGGAAGTCGAACGCTGTGATTGTATGCTCGTGATCGGCACTTCGGCGACGGTCTATCCCGCTGCAGGGTTCCCGATCGAAGTGTGCCAGCGTGGTGGTCATGTGATCGAAATCAATCTCTACGAGAGCGATCTCAGCACTCTGGCGTCGGTGAGCCTGCGTGGCCCTTCGGCGACGGTGCTGCCGGCATTGGTGACACGACTGGTACAGGATCGCGCAACGTAACTCCGACCGGCTTGTTGGCCTGTTTTAACGTAGGGACTCCCTGCGCTTGCGATGGGTTCCTGCAAAAGAGTAAGTTTCCCCTTTCTTTTTTGCAGGAGATAATGTCCCAATACGTTGCAAATCATGCCGATGACGTGCCGGTCGATTCGTACGACCAGCTCGTGTCGTACCTCGAATCGGGCTGTAAGCCTCGGGCGCAGTGGCGTATCGGGACGGAATACGAAACCGTGGCCGTCCGTGCGGTGGATGGGCAGGCGGCGCCCTTCACCGGCGGGATCGAGGAGTTGCTGCGACGTCTGGCGGATCGGTTGTCGTGGGAACCCATCCTCGAAGATGGCCGTGTGATCGCACTGGCCGGCGAACGTGCCGCGATCACCCTGGAGCCGGGTGGCCAGGTCGAACTGAGCGGAGAGCAGTGCGACAGCGTGCACTGCGCCCAGACGGAATTCCAGGAGCACGTGCGCCAGATCGTTGGTGCCGGCGAGGAGCTTGGAATCGTTTTTCTCGGGCTCGGCATGCAGCCGATGAGCGTGCTGGACCAGATCGAGATGGTGCCCAAACGGCGATACGGCATCATGGGCCCCTACATGCAGAAGGTGGGATCGATGGGCCTTCGCATGATGAAGCAGACGGCAACCGTGCAGGTGAACATTGATTTTGAGAGTGAGTCGGATGCTCTGAAAAAATTGCGTGTCGGGATGGGACTGGCACCGATCCTGAACGCCATGTTTGCCAATTCGCCGATCTGCGATGGAGACCTGAACGGCTACAAGAGCTACCGTGGCCACATCTGGACAGACACAGACTCGGCACGCAGCGGACTCCTGCCGTTCGTGTTCGGAGTCTCGGCCAGCTTTGCCGACTACGTGGAATACGCGCTCGATGTTCCGATGTATTTCATCGTTCGCGGCGATCGCTGGTACGATATGACATCGCAGACCTTCCGCGAGTTCTGGCGGAACGGCCATCAAGGCGAACGAGCCACCGTGGCCGATTGGAGTGCGCACCTGACCACGCTTTTTCCGGAAACACGTATCAAGCGGTACATCGAGATCCGCTCGATCGACAGTCAACCGCCTGAGCTGATGATGGCCGTCCCGGCCATGGTGAAGGGGCTGTTCTACGATCCGGACAGTCTCGATGCGGCGTGGGATATGGTCAAGGCATGGACCTGGGAAGAGCGGGTCACTCTCCTCCATGAGGCACACCGTCGCGCACTGGCGGCACGGATTCGCAATCTGGAGCTCCGCGACCTGGCCCGGGAGCTGGTCGACATGGCGGAGTACGGCCTGAACCGGCAACGCGATGATGCCTCGGAATCGGAAGCGATGTACCTCGAACAGCTCCGTGACATGGTCCGCCGCGGTCGCTGCCCGGCCGATGCCGTTATCGAGAAATGGAAGGGCGTTTGGGCGGGTGAGCCGAAACGTCTCGTGAGTGGTAGTGCCTATCGCGTTGCGGCGTGATTCGCTCCATGTTGCTCGGGGATTGTCCCATCCTTGCAGGCGTTTCCCACGGAAGATCGGTCTGGTTCTGTCGCTCGATCTGATCCATACGGCAGACGGGTAGGGGTGCGGGATGGCTGCGATCGTGACTCTCCTGACCGACTTTGGCCTGTCCGACCCGTTCGTCGGGATCATGAAGGGGGTCATCCTCGGTATTGCTCCCGACGTCCGGCTCGTCGACCTGACACACACCGTGCCGCCGCAGCAGGTCATGAC
>CAZEWD010000098.1:0-5970 GCA_964515725.1 uncultured Binatia bacterium (SeqCode) | reverse complement strand
GTTGCAGTTGTCTGCCGCGGTACCGTACTTTCCCGCTGGAACCATCCATCTGGCGGTGGTGGATCCTGGTGTAGGTTCGGATCGCCGTGCCGTTGTTGTCCACACAGAAGCCGGCTTGCTTGTGGGGCCGGACAATGGGCTGCTTTCCCTGGCAGCGCAGAAACTCGGTGTGCGGCAGGCCTATGCGATCGAGAACGACCGGTATCTGCGCCATCCGGTGTCGAAGACGTTCCACGGCCGTGATGTTTTTGCGTCCGTGACGGGGCATCTGGCCAGCGGCGTGCCGGTGGATACGGTTGGTCGGGCGATTTCCGGCCTGAAACTCCTGGCGATGCAGGAACCCCGATCCGTGCGGGGCGGACTTGCTGGTGAAGTGATCCACGTCGACACTTTCGGCAATCTGATCACAAATATCCCGGTTGAAGCCCTGGGCTCCTTTTCCGGTCGAGACCTTTCCGTTAGCATTTGCGGGGTGCAGATTCCTTCGGTTTCCTCCACATACGCCGATGTTCCGGAAGGCGGATTCGTGGCGTTGATCGGGAGCCGAGGCCTCCTGGAGATTTCCGTTCGCAACGCGAGCGCGGCACAGGCACTGGCGGCTACGGCCGGAACCCCGTTGCTCGTGGCGTGGGAGTCGAGCCGCCCATGAGTTCCCATTCCGAGCAGCCGTTCGAACTGTACCGTCCTGTGCCGGTGGTACGGCCTGCGGCGGTGAAAAAGAGCCAGCCGCGTCGCTGGATTCATCTCATTCTCTTCCTGGTGACGTTTGCCACGGTGGCCTTGAACGGCGCCCTGAACGAAGGCGTCGACCCGTTTTCCGAATGGGGGGCGATTCGCGCCGGGTTCCCGTTTGCCATCACGCTCATGTCGATTCTGCTCGTACATGAACTCGGACACTACACACTGGCGCGCTACCACGACGTCGACGCGACACTACCGTACTTCATTCCGGCGCCACCGTTCTTCGTGGGTACGTTCGGGGCCTTCATCCGTATGCGCTCGCTTCCCCCGGGACGCCCTGCACTGTTCGATGTGGGTGCCGCTGGGCCGTGGGCCGGTTTCATCGCCTCCCTGGTGGCGCTCGCCGTGGGTCTCCATTACTCAGAGGTGCGCCCGATCCCGTTCACCGAGCCGGTCATGTGGTTCGGCGATTCCCTGCTGACCAGCGGATTCGTTTATCTGATGTTCGGCTCACTCCCCGAGGGGATGACGGTCTATTTCCATCCTGTCGCCTTTGCTGCCTGGGTGGGCCTGTTCGTGACGGTCTTGAATCTCCTTCCGATGGGTCAGCTCGATGGCGGACACATCGCGTATGCCATGTTTGGCCGCCGTCACCGTTTCATTGCGCGGGGAACCTGGGTGCTCATGGTGCTGCTCGGCTATTACCAGTGGCCGGGTTGGTTCGTGTGGGCGATTTTTCCGATGCTGATCGGCTTGGACCACCCTCCCACCATCGAGGACTGGGTTCCCATTCGCGGATGGCGGCGTGTGGGTGGCTGGCTCACCGCGGGTATGTTCGTGCTCATTTTCATGCCCAATCCGATCAGCCAGCGAGATCCGTTGCCCGTTTTTGAAGGGGAGCGTACGCATGTGCGCTGCGAGCAGGGGGAGTTCCCCCGGCAGCCGCTTTGCGTTTGGAGTTGAGGCAGGGAGAGAAGCGATGAACGATCGACCGAGCTGGGATCAGTATTTCATGACCATTACGCGCACGGTGGCCGAACGATCCACCTGCCTGCGTGCCAAGGTGGGTGCCGTGATCGTGCGCGACAAGAACATCCTGGCGACCGGCTACAACGGTTCCCCTGCGGGGCTGCCGCACTGCCTCGACGCGGGTTGTCTGATCTATCGCTCGCAGACACCGACCGGTGAGACGGAGGAGAACTGCTTCCGTACCATTCATGCCGAGATCAACGCGATCGCGCAGGCTGCGAAGAACGGCTCGGCGATCCGTGATGCGTCGATCTACATCACCCACACGCCGTGCATCCACTGCTGTAAGGTCCTGATCAACACGGGCATCATCCGCATCTGTTACGAAAAGGAATACAAGCTCGATACGATCAAGCCGTTGTTGCAGTACGTCCCGCAGGTCCACCTGCAGAAGGTCGAGCTGTAGAGGAACGGCGAGGGCGAACTGCACCCTCCCGGACTGAGAACGGCTTACGGAGTTGGCGGCTTATGGGGGCTGACGTAGTCTCCCACGGGTGTCCGGAACGCAACGTTCAGGCGGTTCCAACCATTGATGGCGATGATGGCCAGCGTCAGATCGACCAGTTCCTTCTCACTGAAGTGCCGTCGCGCTTGTTCGTACACATCATCGGAGACGTCCTGCGTGGCAACCTGTGTGACGGCCTCGGTCCAGGCCAGTGCCGCACGTTCCCGATCGCTGTAGCAGGGGGCCTCGCGCCAGACGGCCAGTAGATACAGGCGTTGCTCGGTTTCACCCCGGGCCCGGGCATCTTTGGTGTGCATATCGAGACACCAGGCGCAGCCGTTCAACTGAGATGCGCGTGATTTGACCAGTTCCAGTAGAGATTCCTCCAACCCGAGCTTGTGGATCTGTAACTCCATTTGCAGCATGGCGTGGAATCCATCGGGCGAAGCCGCCTTGTAATCGAGTCGTTGTTCCATCGTTTTGCTCCTATCGACGATCACGGATATCGCAATGAACGTTGGAGTAAAGCGTAAAGAACCGGGTGAAAAGCGCAAACCCAAAAGACAGGCTCCCGAAAAAGCAGCAGGGAAACAAGATCGGATCCGGCAAAATGCGGACCTGTGGGAGCCGATGGAAAGGGCCAGTACAAACTCGAGTGGCGCGACCGGTCACCCGACGGAGATCCAGAAACATCCAATTGAAATCACGATCCGCGTGCCGTGCCGTTTGGTCGCCCGGCTGTACATCAGGATTCATCTGCGATCTTTGTATTGGCGATTCGCTGCCTGCGCATCACGAGCTTCTGGAGTATGCTCTTCCATAAACTCGTCTGCTGACTTTCCCTCGCCGCAGCGTACCTTCCACCGGGACGCCCATCTGGCATTGGATGCCGTGCCCGTGGGACATCGAACGTACCGAGCCACACCAGTGGATCGGCGCGCGCAAGCTCCGCACTCTCATCGACCGCCCTCTGGTCAGAGGAACAACATCCTCGTGAGGTACGTCTCGTAGATGTTCGTGCGTACATTCGGGTAGCCGGTCCTGCGCTGCTGAACCAAGGTGCCTGCCGGTTTACGCCCAGGAGAGTGAGCGACGTATGTTTTATCCACTTTGTGATTGAGCCGTATCTACATTTCGTGGAGCGAACCGAAGTTGCAATGACCGTGATTTATCTCGGCAAGTCAGGTATCGAGGCATTCCGTGTCTTTCAGCCAGTACAGGATGTGTTGGACGTGTTTTCGACGCAATCGAGCACACGAATCGAAAAAATGATCGCGAAGCGACGTGAATTCCGAACCCTCGCCCACCTCCGCGACACCCTTCTCCCCCGCCTGCTCTCCGGCGAGCTCGATGTCAGTGAGGCCGAACGCGAAGTGGAGATCGCCAAATGAACACCGGCTGGGATCTGAGGCTCGACATTCTTCGGCGGGGCGCGAAGAGCATTCTGCTTATGCCGCTACGAACACATGGCTGGCCCGCGACCGCCAAGAGGGTGCTGCCTGAACGGTTCCAGGAGCGCATCACCGCACAGCAGGCCTTCGCCAAGCAATCAGGGGCGTGGTGATGATGACGCCGCTCCGAATCAGCCGCCGAACCATCGATGCCCTGGTCAAGGTGATCATCGGCGATCGCGTCGATGTGAACGGAAGCATCGCGTCCTACAGGTCGGTGGCGAAGCTGCAGGAGTCCTTCGCCGAGGATCTCTCATCGGCGGTTCCCGCAACACTTCAGAGGGAGTCGCGTTCGAAGGATACGGCCGTCTGGCTCAGGTCGCTCAATGGCACGAACGATCCCCGTCGCGTGATCGAGGCGGCGGTGCGTCCCGCTGACTACGAGGGAAGCGAATACCTGATTGAGGACGCAGTCGCGTACCTGAACCCGTTCCTTGCGCACGACGCCTCGAAGATGATCGCAACGTTCCTTGTCGAGTCCTACCTGGCACAGTGCGATCGAGGTCTGCTCTCTGGCCCAAGTCCTCCCCACAATGTTGAGAAGGCTTCCGGGGGTGCCGCATGACAACCAAACGCAGGAAGAGCGAGACTCACCTCGTGGAATGGAAGGAGTCATGGCGCGACGAGTACCTGAAGTGGCTCTGCGGCTTTGCGAACGCCGAAGGCGGCACGCTCATCATCGGCATGAACGACAAGGGCGAGCCCGTCGGCGCAGAGGGGGCTGAAAGGCTACTCATCAACCTGCCGAACAAGATCCGCGACACTCTGGGTCTCGTGGTCCCGGTACGCGCGGTTACCCGGAAAGGCAAGGTGCTCGTTGAGATCGAGGTCGCGCCGTCGCTCCCGCCCATCAGCTACAAGGGCGAGTACCATTACCGCTCCGGCAGCACGAAGCAGCAGCTCACCGGCAACGCACTCTCGACGTTTCTGCTGCGCAAGTTCGGGCGTACCTGGGACGGGTCGCCCGTGCCGAACGTCACCGTCAAGGATCTGAGCGCCGAGGCGTTCAAGCGGTTCAAGGCGCACGCCAGGGGCGGCAAGCGCCTCCCGCGTGGAGCGCTCACTGCCACGCGTGCGGAGCTGCTCGAAAAGCTGCGACTCACCGAGGGGAGGATGCTCAAGCGCGCCGTGCTCCTGCTCTTCCACGAAGATCCCGAGCGCTGGATCACGGGTGCGTATGTGAAGATTGGCATGTTCCTCAGCGAGAGCGACCTTGCGTTCCACGATGAGGTGCACGGCGATCTCTTCACTCAGATGGACAAGACCGTCGAGCTGTTGCTGACCAAGTACATGGCGGCGATGATCAGCTACCGAGGGATGACGCGCCTCGAGACCTACCCGATTCCGGAAGACGCTCTGCGCGAGGTTCTGTTGAACGCTCTCATCCACAAGGACTACAGCTCCGGCATGCCGATTCAGGTCCGTGTTTACCGAGACCGGCTGCGCATTTGGAACCCGGGAGAGCTGCCTCCATCGTGGACGGTCGACAAGCTACTCGGTCCGCACGACTCTCGCCCGCCGAATCCCAACGTGGCCAACAGCTTCTTCCGCGCCGGGCTCATTGAGGCCTGGGGCCGTGGCTACGACAAGATCCGAGAGTCCTGCGAAGAGGCAGGTGCGCCTGCGCCCACCATCGAGGTCGACGGCGGCCTTCGGATCGCGTGGAAGTGGATCACCAACCCAATCCCCGAGTTGGCGACGGGACAAGTCACGGGACAAGTCACGGGACAAGTCGAACGGCTCCTCGCCGTGCTGTCCGGTGAGATGAAGAGAAACGAACTGCAGACAGCACTTGGCCTCGTAGGGCGGGGCAACTTTACGTTGCAATACCTCAAGCCAGCCCTCGACGCAGGACTCATCGAGATGACCATCCCAGACAAGCCGAACAGTCGCTTGCAGAAGTACCGCATGACCGCCGCCGGCAGGGCGCGCCTCGCCGCGATGCTCGAGGGGTCGAAATGAACACGTCCTCTCACGCCGTCCTCGTCGGCCTCTGCGAGAGCGACCTGGCGGGCCAGATGGACGTCGAGACGACGCCGCAGAACATTCAACCCCCCTCACCCGGCGCCTTCTCCCCCCTTTTTTCAAAAGTGGGGAGAGGGGATGGATTCATCTGCGATCTTTGTATGGGCAGCTCGCTGCCTGTGCATCACGAGCTTCTCAGGTAAGCTCTTCCATAAACTCATCTGCTGACTTTCCCTCATCGCACCGGAGGCACGGAGATGTTTGGTTGGCGGCTGCTCCTGATGGATGGAACAGCGGCGGTCCTAGCCGTTCACGTAGCTCTGGAGTTCGGCGGTTTCTTCGTCGATGGCACCGGAGTGCACTGGTCGCCGACCAGCAGCGTTCAGTGTTTTCCCGCAA
>CAZEWD010000097.1:0-10365 GCA_964515725.1 uncultured Binatia bacterium (SeqCode) | reverse complement strand
AATCCTCCCGCTGCGCGTTCGCCAGCACGAATGGCAGCAATCGTACGCGCCGAGAATGCGGCATTCTTCGCCGGCGCGCCAGCGAGGTCACTGCCGAAATTCGGTTCATTGAGGAGATCATACCCCGCCACCGCAGGCTCCCGGGCGAATGCCGCTGCGAGCGCCGCCCACGTCTTCACCAGTTGACCCTGAATGCCGTCGGTATCCGCGTAGAAGTTGTCAAATGAGGTGGTCACCGCGGAGGACAGTTCACGGACACCGGCGGCGCGGCAGGTGCTCCGCGATCCAAAGAGGGTGGCCCATTCGGGAGCCCCGTCCCAGCCGATTGCAGGCTCGCGGCCAGCCCCACACACTGTCCCGGGTGGCGAGGCAATATATTTACCCCAGGCGTCCTGGTGCATGTCGAGCACCGTGTAGATACCGTTTGCCTTTGCCATGAGGACCGCGCGGCGGACGCGCTCGATATACGCATGGTCGATCTGGTCCCGTTGCGGCTCGAGCAACGACCAGTGAACGATCAGACGCACGACGTTGAATCCAAACTCCGCCATGCGAGGAAAGTCCTGATCATTCAACGGAATGATCGGCGCGTAGAGAGGATTCCCCTGGTAATAATCCCCCAGGGAATTGAGGTTCACACCGCGCAACAGAACCCGGCGCCCCGCTTCATCGAAGATTCCCGGCTCCTCACCCAGTCGTGCATGCAACCGCCCCAGTTCCGGCAAGGATTCACCGGATGAGCCATCATCACCGCATGCCGACAGGAAAAACGACAGAACAATCGCCGCGAGTATCGCCGTTCGTCTCATGTTGGCGCAGTCTACGACAGAGAGATTCCAAAGAGAACGTCTGCTCCCCCCTGATCGTAAGTCGATAGAGGTGTCCATCACGACGTCTTGCCTCTCACCGATCACCTACGATCCACCCGACATCCCCGATCATCAGACTCACCCATACACAATCATCTCGACTGTTCAGGACCCCACCGTCACGCTAAACGGCCGGCATGGCGGATCTCAAACTCCAGGGTGGTATGGTGATCGATGGCACGGGCACAGCAGCGGTTCGCAGCGACATCGCGGTGACCGGAGCAACCATCTCTCACATCGGGGACCTCGAGGATCTCGAAGCAACACATACGATCGACTGCACCGGACGCATCATCACACCGGGTTTCATCGATATCCACAGTCACACGGACTTTCTGCTGCCGGAGCCCAATCATGGTGCCCTGCTCGAACCATTCCTGCGGCAGGGAATCACCACTGTGATCGGCGGGAACTGTGGTTTCAGTCCGGCGCCGGTGACGGACCGTACGCGAGACTCAGTCGTCGAAGCCAGCCGCCTGATCGGGGACGAACCGATCCAGCTCCGCTGGAACACCATGGGTGAGTTTCTCGATACCCTCGATAAGGGCGGTGTCGCGTTGAACCTGGGACAGCTCGTCGGTCATGGGTCTGTACGTAGTGCGGTCACCGGACCACTCAATCCGGCTCCACCCACAGCCGAAGAATTGGCAGCCATGGAACGGTTGTGCAAAGCGGCACTCGATGCCGGTTGCCTCGGTATCAGCACCGGACTCGGTTATCCGCCGGGCATTTTCGCTTCTGAAGATGAACTCACCACATTCGCAGGCTGGGCGAAGTCGGCCGGAAAACTCCTCACCTCGCACTTGCGGGCCTATAGCTGGATCAGCCCCGTCTATCAGACCGATCCTGCACAGAAACCACACAACATCGCCGCCATCGAAGAAATTCTGCGTGTCGCCGAACGCGCCAGCGCGAGGCTGCAGATCAGCCACTTGATCTTCGTCGGCCGGAACACCTGGCCCACCGTGGAGCAGGCCATTGGCGTCATCGAACGGGCACGTGACCGCGGACTCGACGTCGCCTTCGATGCCTTCCCCTACACGGCCGGGAACACAACGGCGAGTGTATTGTTTCCGCCCGAGATTCTGCCTTTTCTCGAGCAGGTCCTCTCCAGCCCCGCACAGATGGAACCTCTCGTCCAGATGGCAGAAGCCATCTTCGGACAGATCGGTTTCAATCTCGAAGACATCCAGATCATGCACGCCAATGCAGAGAACTTCGACCGTTACGACGGCTGGTTCATCGGAAACGCAGCACGTGACGCGGGCATGAATCCGTGGGAGTTCTACGGCCGGATGGTCAACGAAAGCCACCGCAATGCGCGGGTGCTCATCCACAAGTACAGTGGTGACGCATCCGATGAAAGTGCACTCGAAGCCGTACTGCGCCATCCCCTGTGTTCCATCGAGACCGACACGTTCATTACCGAACACGGCCACCAGAACCCGGCGGCTTACGGCACCTTCCCGCGCGCCCTTCACACTTGTGTCAAACGAGGACTGTTCACGCTGGAGGAAGCGGTACACAAAATGACAGGCGCCCCTGCCGATCGCCTTGGTTGGAAGGATCGCGGTTTTGTCCGAAACAACGCCCCCGCCGACCTCGTCGTGCTGAATCCGGCCACACTGGAAGACACCGCCAGTTTTGCCGAACCGGCACGCTTCCCACTCGGGATCGAGCACGTGTTCATCAATGGTGTACAGGTCGTCGACAGCGAGAAATGTAATACCCGACTCCGTGCCGGACGAATCCTGCGGGGCTGAGATCGCACACGATGCAGATCCCACGAGGCGTATCGAAGAACCTCCACAGCACAAAAGTCACGAGGGTCGGATCAAAATTCGATGATGACCTCCACGGGCAGCTCGTGAACCGTGAGGGTCATGCCAGAAGGTGGGTCAACCAGGCGGCCATTCACCTGGAGTGCCTTGATCGGCCCCGGCAGAGGCGGCGCCAGTACGATTCCAGCCGATGGTACGGTCAGATCTCCACCCACCTTGAACGTCATCGAGTTCGGCCCCGTGACGCTCAACGTATAATTGAGAACACCAAAATGTGTCGGCATCCGCTTGATCCTTACACCCTGACCATTCACCCATTCGGGCTGTACACCGGCAGCAAGGATGAGTGATCCATCATCGCCTTCGTGAGCGAAGAGGCTGCGTACGGCCTCGATGAACATCGCACTGATCCAACCGTGCGGCATATCCCCGATGAAACGTGGCAGCGTCGGGTCACGCCAGATCACTTCAGGCCACTGCCGCCAGGCGGCTGGTCGTTGGTCACGCAAATTGGCATCCAGGATTTCCCACGCGCGACGGCGGTCTCCCAATGCCAGAAACACCTGTACATTCCGCAATTCGTACGGTGTGTAAGTGTCCCATTGGGTGTTCCCTTGCAGGCGTTGCTGGAGGATTTCGTAGTAGCGCTCGAAGGTCTGTTTCAGCGCCTTCCGGGGGAGAGAGGAAAATTCACCTACCGGACTGATGGCGATAGCCGTCGAGTTGGCATCGAAGTCGGCCAGTTCCACTGATCCAGGAATGAAATCCAACTTGTGACTGGTGATCGTGTAGTTCAGAGACGCAACGAGGTCACGCCGGAATTCGTCACGCACTTGTGCCAGACGCGCCGCACGCTCGTCCTCTCCCATCACCACGGCAAGATCGGTGGCATCCTTCAGACCACGTAATGCCCAGAAGTCGTCCCAATAGGAGTGCACGGGGTGCCCGGCATATCCTTCATGGCTGATCGATTCCGGCAGCAGCCCGAACATCCCCCGCCGCCGCGGAGACTTATAGGCATCCGTCATACGGGATTCGCGCGCCGTAATGATCCAATCCGCGGCACGCGTCACGGCGGGCCAGAGATCGGTCAGTGTGCCGATGTCACGCGTGTAGCGAAAATATTCTGCCACGGAGAAAATGAACTCGCCGTTGCTGTCGTTTTCGGGAACGAGATCCGGACCCCGCTGATCGACGCAGCACACCATACGGCCGTCGGGCTGCTGGAAGTCGGCGAACCAGCGGAGGAATCGGCCCGGTTCTTCGATGAATCCCATCTGCAACAGCGCGTGCACCATGGATGCAGCATCACGAATCCAGGCCCGGGCGTAGGTCCGAGGTCCCGGCTGAAGCGCCGCGCCGTTGCGGCTCATCAGAAGATGCGCAACCGCCATCCGTAGGGATTGCAGCATGGCATCCGCCTCGGTGGGGAGCTGCAATTCCACGCGACCCAATACGGTCCGCCACAACTGTACCGAACGTTCCATCTGGCGATGGAATTCGGCTGCAGCCCCCTCCATACCAAGTTGTAGAGAGGTCACGTACTGTTGGCGAAGCGGCAATGCCACGTAGATGTCAGCACTGGCATGCGGGCCCAGATGCAGGGCATATTCCAATGCTCCTGACGCATGTCCATATGGGTCCGACACCTGTAACCCAGGCGGTAGCTTACGGGACAGCATGAACTCGGTCACGGACCCTTCCTCGTACGTAGCTGCACCAAAGCGGTCTGGCGGTGTCTGTGACACCAACGCCGGTGAATCATTCACCCACACAGTCCGCGCATCGAAAACCAGATCACGGATCTGGGTGACGCCGCCGACGATATTGAGATTTTGCCACGGCGGAAGGACCTGAAAGGTCCGCAGTGCGAGGTACAAGGTGATGTCCTGTGGCTCTTCCAACGAGTTCGTCAGGCGATAACGAACGAACAGTGCATGCCCATCATCGCGGCCACCCGCGACAACCGTGGTGTCCAATGAAAAGCGCTCGTGCCGCCAGGTCACCGTCGGGATGGGGAGATCTCCCTGCTCCAGGGACGGAGTCGAGTTCACCTGACTCCAGCCAACGAGCGACCCACCCACGAACACGAACGGTTCCAGAGAGAAGCCACCGGCGTGGGGTTCGAGGATGCCGTCGGAGCTGAAGATGGCAACCGGACCATCGTCGATCCCGTTCACCTCCGTCCAGTAGACCTGCTGCCCCGAAAAGTACTTCGGGTATGTGCCGGGAGCTGCATCTTTCGCGATCGTTTCAAAAAACTGATTGGGAGAAGCGACCATCTCGTACGGCAGAATGGAAAGGGAACAGAGGCCATACCCCTGGCCTCGGCTGCTCTGATCCAGTTCTAGGCGCAGATAACGTGATTCTGCGTCCGGCGTATAAATGTAATCTCGGCCGCCGTTGCCGTGGGAACTCTGATAGAGGGTGGACCAGTTCTCGCCATCGTCTGAACTCAGAACCCGATACGCCACCGCATAATCGAGTGTGTCCCAGTCGAGGACGATGCCGCCATATTCGCGTCGCTTTTGAAAGTCGACCTGGAGCCATTGTTGCGCCACGAGAGACCCACTGTGCCACATTGTGTTGCGGTCGAGGTCCAACACCCGTTCCGGCCCCTGGCCCGGTAGTGAGGTGGACGCGTCGACCTTTGGCGGGGGCGGCGGGCCGCTGCTGATCGGACGCGCTTCGAGCACGAGTTCATCGATCCAGATCGAGCCCTTGCCACCGGTCGTGGCACCGACCGCGAATTCGATGAAACCCACATCGCGCGGCTGCCCTCCTCCCGCCGGACCCCATGCAAATTGTACGCGCGGATCTTTCACCAGAACATGGCGCCATTCGGTCGGGAACGTGAATGCGCGTTGGTTGTACCACCACACATTCTTGTTGGCGCGGTCGATCAACTTGATCTGAAAATCGTTCGGAGGCGCCTCGGCGCGTAGCCAGAACTTCAACGCGTAGGATTTCGGCAGAGTCAGATTCGGGAAGGCTTTACGGATGAGGACAAAGCTACCACCGGGCTCTATTTCGAAATCGAGACGCAGGGCCTTACCCTGCTTGCCTTCATCAGAAGCAATTTCTGCCCGGGCATGGTCGGAGAAATTGACGGACCAACCATCGATCGTTTCGAAATCGTCGAGAAGAGTGTCAGCCTGCACGGTACTGACTCCGCCGACGACACACATCAGGAGAAAAGCCACTTGCCATCGATGCCACACCCCACGTGATCTGTTCATGACAGATCCTGTGTACGCCACGCACGAAAAGACGTCCAACCGTTCACCTGCGAGACCGTGCCGGATGGGAGGGTCTCTGTTCATTCATCGGCGCAAAACCCCCGTTCGACTTCTGATCTCGTTCGAGGCGCCAGCAGCAGATATACATCATTACTTTCGAAGCATTTTCGCCCCCATATGCGGGTAGCCATAACCAACGACATGTGCGATGGGATGCGCACAGCGGAGAACAAATCTCGTGAGCCGTCCCCCGTGCCTCGTCTATCTCATGCCGATCCTGGCATTTTTTTTAAGTCCCGGGCGGGCGCATGCGAGTTGCAACCAGATCCCCGGAGCAACCACAACGTTCCGCGGGCGGATCGGCACTCTCAACCGGCCCTTTGCCGCCCCAGGTGGAATCGTCCAGGTGCGCGTCAGTCCGGCATGTGACGCAGGGCACGAACTTCCGGCCAATCCGGTGGTCTCGGTGTTTTTCCTGCCACAAAACGCCGCGCCATCTCTCGTCGTGTCTGCAGCCGATTGTTCGGGTATGGAATCCGAGATCCGGCGCTGTGCGGATCGGGGCTTGCGCAACGTGCAATGCATTCCCTCCACAGCGCAGGTCGCCGACGGGCGACTCTCCTTCTCCTTCCCAGATACCGATGCGTTTGTCGGCGACAAGGACGACGACCGGACCCTGGCTGGACCCGCTGCCATCGCAATCACAGCGGCAGGCACGCCGCTGCCCTGTGATCTACCATCGACCGGCTGCCGCGCGGACGCAGATCTGGCCGCCTGTATCGGCCACTTTTTCGCTCTCGACGGCAGTTGTGGCACCGTCCCCGATCCCGTGTTTCCTCATTTTACGGCATTGCCACCGCCGAACGATTTTCAAGCCTTGTGTACAGAGCCCATGCCACCATGCACCGGACTGGCACGTGAATTCCGATTTGCGCTCGACACGGCAGGCAATCTTCTGGCGCCCATGGACTGGCGTGGCGTCCTCGCCGGGCAGGCTATCCCAGTAGCTCGTTTGCTGCGGGGCGCCTCCGCTGCTCCCGCCTTTCCCAGCGGCAACGAGCCGATTCGCATACCAGGCGCCGATTTCCTCCGCTCGTATTCGCCGGAGGGGGGGTTGTTGCCTCCCATCTTCGAGCCACAGGTGGATCCAACCGCACAAGGGGAACTCGTCCTTTTCGGATCTGTCGACGCCCCTGCAACCGTCCTGCGCGTATCCCGGCAGAGTCCCGCTTTCCGGCAGTGCCAGGATGGATCCAACGATGGGAAGCCCTGTTCGCAAGCTGCGGAATGCCCGCAGGGAAACTGTGTTCCGTCGCGCTGTATGGGTGGAAGCAATGACGGTGAGACGTGCTCTGGACCAGAAGGCTGTGCGGGCGGAGAGTGTGGACCTGCGCTCTTCGATTTCTCTACCCGTACGGTTGACGTAGGGGGCCCGGTGATCATTCCACGTTTTGCCCAGGGCCTCTGCCAGAACGACCAGCGCGCATGCGCGACCGACACTGATTGTGGTACCGGCCGCTGCATCTCCTACCGGTTCTCTGCCAGAGATCCCGTTCCACTCGACGGGCTCATCGAATCCGCGGATCTATTCATTTCGCTGGTCTCGGAGAGCATCGACGAGCGCGACCTGAACGGCGACGGCGACACAACGGACGAGGTGATCGTCATCGCTGACCGCAACACCGGCGAACGGCATATCATCGGTGAAGGTGGCGCCGCCGGCCGTGCGGCAACACGCCTGCGTGAAGAACCGTTCAGTTCGCCGGCCGTGGCAGTAGAGGAAAACCTCATCGCCTATCTCGAGGCCGAGCCTCTGCAAGGTTGGACGGATCAGAACGCCGATGGCGATGTATTCGACACGATCCTGCGTATCTACCGCGCCAGCGCGGGACATCTCGAATCTCTCACACCGTCGGCCCGAGCCGTCGATGCCGCTCCGGTCATCGATGGCCGGAGTCTGGCGATTTCCAACGGTCGCGTGTTCTTCCGGACCCTCGAAGCCGCCAACACACGGCGACAAATCACCCAAATCAGCGCGACGGACACGGGACAACCTGCCAACGGCAACTGCGGCCGCGCCTTTCTCTCCCGCGACGGCCGGCATGTGGCATTCGAGTGTGCGGCAACGAATCTCGGACCATCCCCCCAAATCCCGGCAATCGCAACCTACATCTACGACGAAGTTTCTCCCGGACTGGCACGCCCAGCGTTCTCCGATCCTCTATTCCCTGAAGCATCATCACAGATTCACCCCGCCCTGGCACGAGACGGCCGTTTTCTGGCTTTTGCGGCAAAGGACATCACCGGCATCGAGCAGATCATCCATATGGATCGAGACAGTGACGGAAACGGCATTTTTGATGAACCGGGGACAACCGTCGTGCAAACACTTCTCGGCACGGGTCCAAGTCTGTTCCCTGTATTTTCGGCTCAAACCGGATGGTTGGCCTTCCTGTCGCATTCACCCAGCTTTCGCCCGAGCCCGCCAAGCGACGATCCACGCTTCCCGAATTGGCGCGTCTGGTTGCGCGACTTCAGCATCCCGCTGATGGAACCGAAGGGACTGGACAGGGCAGAAAACAGCAGCCGGGTCATCTGGCAGCGCCCCACGATCTCTGCTGACGGCAGGTTCGTCTCTTTTGCCAGTACCGAACGAAATTTGGTATCCGACGATGACAACGAGTATTGCCTGAACGCCGGCGCAACTACGACCAACTGCGCTGACGCCTATGTGTCGGACTGGCAAGCAAACCAACTTACGTTGGTCAGCCGCAGTTCAACGGGTGAGTTGGGTAACAACCAATCGCTCAGCCCCACTCTGTCGGATGATGCACGATACGTGGCCTTCGCGAGTGCCGCGAACAATCTCGTGCCGGCTGACACCAATGATTCGTTCGATATTTTTGTGCGCGATCGTGAGACAAACATCACGACACGGATCAGTACCGCCTCCAACGGGGTACAGGCCAACGGCTCGTCCGTGGACCAGGTTCTCGGTATCTCCGCCGACGGCCGATACATCGCCTTTACCAGCCTGGCGACTAACCTGACACCTGACCTGACACATGCCATCTGCGACGTCGATCTGGACGGAGTTCGCAACGAGACCTGCAGCAACGTCTTCGTGCATGATCGCCTGACCGGCTTTACCCGCCGTGTCACACAGCGCTGGAACGGTGTTCCAATCAATAATGCATCACGCAGTCCATCTCTCTCTGCCGATGGGCAACGTCTGGCGCTCGAAAGCCGCGCAACCGATCTGGCGGGCGGCAGCCTCCCGGACTGTGGAAGAGGAGAGCCCTGTACCCAGATCTATCTCGAGGCGCCGGTCGTCACGCCCGACGCCGACGAGAATGGCGATGGTGACGTCGATGATACCCTGCTGCAGATGATCGATACGACGGGAAACGACGCCTCGGTGCGGACAATCGCCCGTGCGGCGGCTGTATCGGTGGCGCAGGGAAATGCAGCGTTGCTCGTACCGGAAGAAGCGGAGGATCTGAACGGCGACGGAGATCGCGCGGACAACGTCGTTCATCTCTTCAAAGACGATCAGCTCTACAACCTGGAGCAAGCGGCAGATACCGTGCTCCTCTCCTCCAAGTGGGTGGCCGCACGTGTGCTGGAAGAGGGACAGGCCCATACCGACTTGAACGGCGACGGCGATGCGACTGACAAGGTCTGGTTCGTAACATCCGTGACCGACCATGCCTGGAACAACACGGGATACGCCGTATCCGAACTCCGCGCCAATGACCTGATCATTGCCGGTCTGGTATCGGAGGCCGAACAAGGACAGGACCTGAACGCCGACGGCGACACCGCCGACCATGTAGTGCACGTTTACGACCCGTCGGCGAAACGTATGCGCAACCTGTCCGTTGCGGCAGAGGAGATGGTGCTGGGCCCATCATTACTGGCATTCCGCTCGCTCGAAAACGCGCAGGGAATGACCGACCTGAATGGCGATGGTGATACGAATGATGGTGTTTTGTTCGTTTACGACATCGTCTCGGGTAATCTGACAAACACAGGGCAGGCGGTGACGCCCTGCCAGCTCGTAGCGTGTGACCCGCGCCTGCCGTATCGCGTGTTGCGCGATACGGTAAAGTTCCTGACATACGAGCGAGACCAGAACGACGACCTCAATGACGATGGCGACCAGGACGACCTGGTTCTGCAGACCTATAATGCGCGCCGGAAACCCAGTGGTGAGGAAGTCGGCCCGTACCGGATGCGGCGGACAACCATTACCGACTCGGGACCGATTGCCGGCGCGCTGACGGCATTGGGAACAATCAACACCGGCATCTGCTCGACTGATCGACGCGCTTGCGTAGTCGATGCCGATTGTGCCGGGGGAACCTGTCATATTCCACCGGGACGTTGTGTCCTCCGCACGGAGGTGCGCTGCAACCTGCAGGTCGAAAAAGCCTGTGGGAAAAGCGGCTTCTGTGTTCCCACCTCGGTAAATAA
>CAZEWD010000096.1:0-10369 GCA_964515725.1 uncultured Binatia bacterium (SeqCode) | reverse complement strand
CGTGTTCGAATTGAGAGCCGGATCGTTCGCTCCCTCGGAGTAGTGGTTGAGGATCAGGGTGTCAGGGCAGGCTGCGTAGTCGCCACCATCATTGGCGGGCGTCAGAGTCAGTTCCAGCCCTGGTCCCGGTACGACACCGGAATTTGCCGGCAGGGCAATGGCGTTGTAGGTGCTGACGTCGCCATTGACATCACGCAGCGTTGCCTCGCCTTTCAGGCGGTTGCCGGTGATCGGGTGGAGCGATTCATCCACCTGGATACACTTCAGTTCTCCCTGAAACCCTTGCGGCACCGGTGGAATCAGGCCTGGATCATATCCCGATCCGTACACTCCAAAGCCGTCGCTGTTGTCGGTGCGACGGCCAGCGCTGGCAACCCACATCGTTGGTTGTTGCCGCGTCAGGACGAGTGTGAAATCGGTCTCATTGCACTGCGCCGGATTGGAGCTCGATGGCGGGAGTGCGGGGTTCCGCGGCGCTCCATCGATGTAAAAACAGTGGGCAAAGACCAGGGTATTCCCGGTATTGGCGATCTGGATGATCGTGTCCCGCGTACCATCCCAGATCACCTTGGGGAAGATGACCACTGACCCACTGACCTCAGTCGATACATTGCGCGATTCCTGCGCGTGTGCCGTACTGTAGACGGTCAGTACGCCGAGAGCGGCAACTCCCAACGTCCACAAGCCCCGGATCCGCTTCATCATACGCATTCCGCTTTCTCCTTTCCCTGCCGGAGAAATCACCTCACAAAGTTGATTTCGACCCACGGAGCGCTTTTGCTCCGTACTTCCCGCGCACCTAGACCTCCCCGTTCCGGCACAAACGAGCCGGGCTAGAAAGCCCGATCCAGATACTTTAAGGGCACTTCCTTGTCAAGCCGAAACGGGCTGGTTTTTGGGCGTTCCGGTGCGTTCCGCCCATCGACCAGGACGCCTTTGTGGCCGTGTGGCATCTGCTTGACGCTCCTGATGGCCTTTGTTAATCACCGCCGACGCTTTCATGCCAATGCGTCACGCCACCGTACTGTTCTGAGGATTCTGAGTGGGGGCCTTAGGGTGGGGGAAGAGGAGGTCTGAGGCCATGAGTGTATTTCTGAAACGTGTCAGTCTGATCAGCCTGCCGGTTCTTTTCGCGGCGGGTTGCGCCACGACGAAGGTCCGGCCAGTCGATTCGTCGCATGCCATCCCGCACGCCCCGCACTACACAGCGGCACGGGCGGGTTTGCCGACCGGCAAGATCTGGAAAAGCCAGATCGCCTTTGGCGATGTCAATGGCGATGGATTTCCGGATCTGGGTGCCGTGTCCCGTCTGGCCGACGGTCCGTGGATCTGGTTGGGCGATGGCAAGGGGAATTGGACCGCCGCCTCGGATGGTCTGCCACGAGAACCGTTCTGCGGTGGCGGTATGGAATTTGGCGACATCAATAATGATGGCAAGACCGATGTGGTGATCGCTGACCATTGTAAGGGAGTGTTCGCTTTTACAGGCGATGGCCAGGGGCACTGGACCAGTGCTTCCGCCGGCCTTCCCACGATCGGATGCGAAGATGTCGCACTGGGCGATTTCAACGGGGATAACTGCCTCGATGCCGTCGTCGTGGCCGCAGGGGAAGAGGGCATCCGCGCCTTTGTTGGGAACTGCAAGGGAATCTGGCGGGAAAGCTCTACCGGATTGGCCAGCAACGAATGGGGCAATTCCGTGGTGACCGCCGATATGAACAATGACGGCCATGTGGACGTGATCGCGGCCTACTCGGCCGGTCCGCGTGTCTGGCTGGGCAATGGCAAGGGTGAATGGAAGGAGGCCTCTGAAGGATTGCCGGCCCCGGACGTTCACGGTCTCTACTGGGGTATCGCGGTGGGCGACATCAACGGGGATGGCCGGCTGGATATCGCGGCGACTGATCAGTCACGCGGCGCTGAAATCTTCCTGCAGAACGAAAACGGCAGTTATGTGCAGACCAGTTCCCGTCAGTGTTCGGGTGGGACAGCGGAAGGGGACTTCTGCATGGGCGACGCCGATTGTCCCGGCGGTAAATGTGCGGATTCCATCTGCAAGGGGCGATGCACCTCTGGTGCCGTGGGCCGCTCCTGCCTGGAGGATGCGGATTGCACCGAGGGCCCGTCGCGGCCGGGTGCCCCGAGTATCAAGGGAACCTGTGTGACCAACTCGATGACGGGACAGATGTGTACGAGTGGTGGTCCTGCCAAGCAGTGTGGGGAGGGTGGCGCTTGCGCCGCCGTGGTGGCGGGCCACGGGATTCCCCCGATGAATGCTTTGGGTGTCGCTCTGGGCGATCTGAACAACGACGGCAAGCTGGATCTGGTGATCGCCGGTAAGGTGAACATGGAGGAGATCGGCGGAGTCTACGGCGTCTATGCCCTCCTCGGCGACGGCCGCGGCAACTTCACACTGCTCAAAGACGATGGTCTGCCGGATGGCACCCGTGAGCGTACCTGGGGCGCTGGCCTTGCTGACATCGATCGAGACGGCGTGCTCGACATTGCTGTTGCCTTCGGCGACGTGTTGCCGCCATCCTGGCGTTCGGGCAGCCTGAGGCAGGTGGAGAGTAAGTCGGAACCGGGTTTTTTTGGCAAGCTCTTCGGTTCGAAGCCGAAAGAGGCGAAGGTCGAGCCCCCAAGCGACAAACCAAAGACTCCGGAGCGAGGATTCTTTGGCTCGCTGGAGGTCTGGCGCGGTGAACTCGCCAAGTAGGCCTCTTGTCGAGCGAAGTTCCAGGGGGCGGATGGCACTCGCTGTCCGCCCCTTTTCTTTCTGAACACTCCACTGCTCGATTGCATCTCCAGCCCGTTGCATCAATCATAAGTCCATGCGTCGCCTCTTCCGCTATCTGAAACGTTACCGTGTCAGATATGCGGTGGGCAGCGTGTGCTTGTTCGCCACGGCGACCTTCGCCATGGCGATCCCCTACCTTCTGAAACACGCCGTCGATGCCATCAGTCGCGGAGAAACCTTACGGGTGGTTGGCACCTATGCGCTGTGGATCACCGGTCTGGCGATCCTCCAGGCGATCGTCCGGACTTTTTCCCGTGCCCTGATCTTCAATGTCGGGCGCGACGTCGAGTACGACTTGCGTAACGACCTTTTCCGGCATTTGCAGCGCCTGTCGCTCTCTTTCTACCACCAGCAACAGACGGGCGATCTGATGTCTCGCCTGATCAATGACGTTACCGCAGTCCGTATGCTGCTCGGCCCGGGCGTTCTCAACTTTTTGAATACGCCCCTCTATTACATTTACGCGGTCGGCATCATGCTCACGCTCGATGTCCGGCTCACCGTGGCTGCCCTCCTGCCGTATCCTCTCCTCCTGCTCGTGGTGAAACGTTTCAGCCGGAAATTGATGGAGTTCACCCTGCGGGTGCAGGAAGGGCTGGCGGAAATGAGCAGCCGTGTGCAGGAAAATCTCAGCGGAATCCACATCATCCGCGCTTACACGGCTGAGGGACGCGAAACAGCCGCTTTTGCCGGGATCAACGAGCGGTTCAAAGCCCAGAGTATGGAGTTGGCTCGTGTGCGCGGCCAGCTCTTCCCCGTGATGCGTGCGGCGGCGAGTGTCGGTACCCTCGTTGTGCTGTGGTACGGCGGTCTGGAAGTCATTCGCGAACGGCTCAGTCTGGGCGATCTGGTTGCGTTCATCGCGTACCTCAATCTGCTGGCCTGGCCAACGATGGCTATGGGTTGGGTGCTGTCCACTCTGCAACGCGGCAGGGCGGCCATGCTTCGTCTCGAAGCGCTCTTTGCCATTTCACCTGAGATCCACGATGCCCCCGGGGTCCAACCCGTGGCGGCCGTCCGTGGCGAAATCGAGTATCGCGACGTCACCTTTTCCTATCGTACAGCACAAAATGGTCATCCTGCCGTGGAACGAGTTTCCTTCCGGATTCGTCCCGGCCAGATGCTGGGGCTGGTCGGCAAGACGGGGACGGGGAAAACCTCACTTGCCGCGCTGCTGCCAAGACTGTTCGACGTGACCTCCGGTGAGATCCTGCTCGATGGGCGGGACATTCGATCTTTCCCCCTGGCCCAGCTCCGGCGCTCCATCGGTTTCGTGCCACAGGATCCGTTCCTTTTCTCGACCACGGTGCGTGCCAATATCGCCTTCGGTGTCGACGAGGCATCGGAGGAGTCGATCCGCCGGGCAGCCGCCATTGCGGGTGTCGATACGGACATCGAATCGTTCACCCGCGGCTACGACACCGTCGTTGGGGAACGCGGGGTCACCCTGTCGGGCGGGCAGAAGCAACGTCTCACACTGGCGCGCGCCGTTCTGGTCGATCCGCCGATCCTGGTTCTCGATGACGCTCTGTCGAGCGTCGACACACGCACCGAGCGTCGAATCCTCTCTGCGCTTTCCAGCATCCTGAGCACCTGTACGAGCATTGGCATCGCGCACCGTGTGTCGACCATCCAGAATGCGGATCTCATCGTCGTTCTGGACGATGGGCATGTCGTGGAGTTGGGCAACCACCAGGAACTCGTAGCACGAGACGGCGTCTACGCTGAACTATTCCGCCAGCAACGGCTTGAAGAGGAGTTGGCTCAGTTGTGAGCGTGCGGAAAAATTCTGTGAAACCGGAAATGCCGGAAGCCGACCTGCATGCCGAGCAGGAACTGGGTAAGGCCTATGACGCGCGCCTGATACGGCGGCTGTGGTCCTATATTCGTCCCTATCGGCGCGATTTCTGGCTCTCCATGCTCTGCCTGCCCGCCACCGCTGCATGCGGGCTCGCGCAGCCCTACCTGCTCAAGGTGGCGATCGACACCTCCATCGCCACGCGTGATGCGGGCGGGCTCGCCTATACGGGATTCCTCTACCTTGCCGCCGTCGTTGCGGAAGTCTTCTTCCTCTATGCGCAGTATTACCTGACGATGTTGGTGGCCCAGAAGAGCCTGGCGGATCTTCGTGTCGACGTCTTCTCTCATGTGCAATCCCTCGAAGCAGCCTACTTCGACCGGAATCCGGTCGGCCGGCTGGTGACACGGATGACCAGTGACGTCGACGTCATCAACGAGATGTTTGCGGCCGGAGCGATGACGATCCTCATGGATGTCTTCACGCTCCTCGGAATCATCGCCATCCTTTTCGCCATTGACTGGCGTCTGGCGCTGGTGAGCCTTTCTCTTTTGCCGTTGATGCTGATTGCGATGAACTTCTTCCGCATCAAGGCGCGGCAGAGCTATCGGGCCATCCGGGAGCGCATCGCCCGGATCAATGCTTATCTGCAGGAAGCCATCTCCGGGATGACGGTGATCCAGTTGTTTGCCCGGGAGAAGCAATCGTTCGACGAGTTCGACCGGTACAATGACGCGCACCGCAAGGCGAATCACTGGTCCAACATCTACGAGGCCTCCCTTTTCTCCCTGGTCGAAGCCGTTGGTAGCATCTCCTTCGCCTTGATTGTCTGGTACGGCGGTGGGCGCATCCTTGCTGGAGTTCTCGCCTTCGGGACGCTGGTTGCATTCTTCGAATACGTCCAGAAATTTTTCGTGCCGGTGCGCGATTTCAGCTCGAAGTATGCGGTGATGCAGTCGGCCATGTCGGCAGCAGAGCGTGTCTTCGAGCTGCTCGACACGCCTCCCGCCATCCGCACTCCCCCACAACCCTATGCCCCGGAGATCGTCCAAGGCCGGATCGATTTCGAAAAGGTCTGGTTTGCCTACAAGCCGGAGGATTGGGTCCTGCGCGACGTGTCATTTTCCGTGGCGCCCGGCGAGAAGATCGCTCTGGTCGGTGCTACCGGCGCGGGCAAGAGCACGATCATCAAACTGCTCAATCGCTTCTATGATGTGCAGCGCGGACGCGTTCTGGTCGATGGTGTCGATGTCCGGCTGTGGGACCTGAAGACGTTGCGGCGCCATATCGGCGCCGTTTCACAGGATGTTTTCCTGTTCTCTGGGACAGTTGCGGAAAATATCAGTTTGAATCGCACCGATCTGACTGTTGCCCAGATCGAGAAGGCCTCGCGCACGGTACATGCGCACTCGTTCGTTGCCCGGCTTGCCGGGGGCTACGACGAGGTGCTGCGGGAGCGCGGAACGAACCTCTCGACCGGGCAGCGACAGTTGTTGTCCTTTGCGCGAGCCCTCGCATACAACCCGACCATTCTGGTGCTCGACGAAGCCACATCCAGTATCGATACGGAAACCGAGACGCTGATCCAGGATGCGTTGGATAAACTTCTCGCCGAACGTACCGCATTGGTCATCGCACATCGCCTCTCGACCATCGAGGGCAGCGATCGCATCATCGTCATGCACCACGGCCAGATCCGCGAGAGTGGTACGCATGCGGAACTCCTGGCGGCGGGGGGCCTCTATGCACGCCTGCATGCCCTGCAAACTGCGGGCTCGTCGATTGATCGGAAAACCAGCCACATGACGGAGGGAACATCCGACCCGGTTCCGTCTGGCTGATTCCCGCTGTAGAAGGCGAGATCCCCGCAGTGACTCGACAGTTTCGGAGTTTTGCGGAGTCGGCCGGTTTGATTCCTCCCCCCCTCATCTACGGTTCCAGGAGCGACAGGCGCCGCATTCCCACCCGTGTCGAGGCGCCAAAGACGAATACGGTCAGACCGGCTGCCGTCACCAGCGAGCCGATCGCCCAGACGAACGCTGCTCCGGTAAGCGGTGTACCGTTCAGCCGGCTCATGAAGAAGGCGTAGACCGGCCATGCCTCCAGGACGACGACGGCGCCGATGAAGGACATGCACAGCACCATGTAGATCAGCCCCCCCATGCCGGCGGCTACCTTGGCTGCATTATCTGCATCGAACTTCGGGTATGAAACCCCCACCGCCAGCCCGAGCGCCACCATGCCGACTGTCATGCCGAAGATCGTGATCGTCGATAGCCACATCATCAGAGGCATTACTTTGAGGTACGTGTTCGTGGCGACGATCAGAACCTCGGCAAGAATCAGCAGCGGCACCAGGCCCACCCAGAACTTGCTCCACCACAGACGTTGCAGTGACATCGGCGCACTCTTGGCAAGCCACAACGCCTTGCCTTCCAGACTGATCGACGGGAAGACGAAACGAAGGGCGACCGAGGCTGTGACGAAACCCGCCAATCCGAGGTTCAGAAAGGCAATGACGTTTTTGAAATAGAACGTAACGAGGGGTGTGCCGCTGATCGGTAAGACGCTGAAATTGTAAACGTAGACGACAACCAGCGCGAGCAGGAGAATGAGCTGCGACCACTGGCTCGTGTCACGGAAGAACGTCTTGACCTCTTTGACCATCAATAGGCGGCTTTGCGGCGCGAACGGCCAGGTGATCGCCTGCAAGAGGGTTTCCCACGCCGGCTTCTGCGTCAGCCGCGCCTTCCGCCCTTCCTGCGCTTTGCTCAGGCCAGGCAGGAACAGCCATCGCATGAACCATTCGCAAAGGATGGTGAAGGCGCCCGCTGTCGTCAGCAGGAGCGCCAGGTAGAGCAGAGCATGTCCTGCGCGACCGGTGGCAAGCGGATGCAGGATTTCGGCGGCCCACGTGCTGGGTAGGATGGCGGACGACGGCGTCTGCATGGCTGCCAGGAATTCGACGAAACTGGCGAACGCCTCCGGTTTCAACAGCCGCTCGGGCTGCAACATGCGCAGGAAGAGATACAGCAACGCTCCCGCGACCACCGACATCAACACCAGGATGTCGCGTGTCCTGCGCGCTGGAAAGACGTTCACCAACACCGCCGTCAATGCCACCCCGAGGGTCGCCGGAATGATCAGGAACAGCGGCAGGGTCAACGCCACCGCCAGATAGAACACCGGGCCGGCAGCGTGTGCGATGCCGAATGCCAGGAATGCCGGCACGGCAAAGACCAGTACCATCCAGGAAGATTCGATCAGCGTATCGGCAAATCGCGCGTAAAACAGAAGAGTCTGCGATACGGGAGCCGCCACCAACCGCTCCAACTCGCGAGACAGAAAGAAGGTCGAGAGGGAGGTGATGATATTCGAGAAGAGGAGCACGGAGAAAAACGTCAGGAAGACCATTCCGAGCAATTTGTAGGTCAGCACCGAGCCGAATTCGGGAACACTGAGAAAGTACGCCAGCACCCGGTAGAAGAAGGTGAATACGGCGCCGGCGAATGCCAGGCCGAGGGCGCTGACGATCCAAAGCTGCAGGCGCGCCGCGCGATCCATGCGGGCTCGGCGATTGGCCGAGGCGAGAAAGCGCGGAGAAACCAGGAGGCGCCAGCGCGCCAGCGGATGTGCAGGATCCCAGGGTGAGGTCGTCATCTCAGGCGCGCAACGCTGTCAGGATCTCTTCGACATCCTCGCCACCGGTGAGTCGCAGAAAGATGGCTTCCAGATCGGCATCCGACTGGCCGCCGGCGAGTGCGCGGAGTTCGTCGACGGTGCCGACGGCGATCAACCGGCCCTCATCGATGATACCGATCCGGTCGCATGTTTCCTGTGCGACTTCGAGACTGTGTGTCGACATGAAAATCGTTACCCCATCACGCGCCAGACGGCGAAAAGTGCGCTTGAGCAATCGTGCGCCACGTGGATCGAGACCCACCATCGGTTCGTCCACGACGAGGATGCGGGGCGCGTGAATGAGTGCCGCCCCCATGACGACGCGTTGTTTCATGCCGTGCGAATAGCTCTCGATCAGCTCCGTTGCCCAGTCGGCCAGGTCGAACAGTTCGAGCAGTTCATCCCGGCGCCGCCGCGCCACGGCTTCTGGCACCTGATAGAGTCCCGAGACGAAATCGAGAAATTCCGCACCGGTCAATTTTTCATACAGATGAGGGCGATCCGGTACGAAACCACAGATCCGTTTGGCGGCAATCGGTTCGCGTGCCAGATCATGCCCCCCGAGAACGACACGTCCGGCAGTCGGCTGCAACAACCCCATCATCATACGGATCGTCGTGGTTTTACCGGCACCGTTCGGTCCAAGACAGCCAAACACTTCCCCGGCCCGTACGGACAAACTGATGTCGTCGACGGCCACGAGAGAGCCGTAGAGCTTCCTCAACTGCTGCAACTCGATCATGTCCGCCGATCCTGCAATCTCCCCAGCCTCCGCGCAAGTCGGATCGTCCAGATGCGTCGGTCCGGCGGATGCTGTCTCTATTGCGGCGCCGTTACTCCTCGTTTTTCGGGAACACTTGCAGGAATGGCTTCACTTCGACGCGGTTGAAGATGCCGTTCGTGACATAGGGATCGCGTGCCACCAATGCCCACACTTCTTCGCGGGAGTCTGCTTCAACGACGATCAGGCTTCCTGAACCATCGGTGAATGGGCCCGCCAGGAAAATCTTTCCCGCCCTGGACATGGGTTCCAGATAGGCGAGGTGTGCGGGGCGGGTTTGAGGTCGCTTTTCCCTGGCGTCCGGCGCGTCATGTCCGATGATGACGAACAACATGTGCGCCTATCTAGGAGCGCCCTCCGATAAGCGCAAGGCCGCAGCCCCGGTCGGAGAACGATGGGTGCAATGTTTGGTGATGCCGGGTACAGTGCGTGACATGAGTGACCCGGTCCGTGACCCGAACGATACCGTCCCCGTTGCCATCGAGGCAGTCGTGTCAAGACTGAATGAATTGGAAGTCGTGGTCGGGCCACGCGCTGCCCCCGTGATCCGTACTGTGCGTGACGCCTTGTTGGGAGCGATGGCTGCACGCGATCGGGGTGATCGCGCGATGGTTACACAGCGCATCGCTGCCGCCATGGAGCGGCTGGCGGATCTTGCCCATGAGTTGGATCCTGCCGAAGCTCAGTTGATGCGAGTTCTGACGGATGGTTTTCGCGCCGCTCTGTTGCGGGGAAATACGGGTGAGGCAAGGCAGCACGCCGAGGTCATGTTCGAACGATCGGGTGCGACCGAGATCCGTAAACGTTGAGGATCAGGGATTGCAGCCGTCGAGTACGGCAAGCACTCCGAGAATCAATTCATCGACAGATACGACGCCATCGGCATTCTGGTCGGCTCGGTGGCAGCGTTCGAGGGGGATCTGTTCGAGTGCGATGTTCACGGCCGTGATCAACTCAGCGACGTCGATGATTCCATTGCCCGAACAGTCGGCCGGGCAGGCGATCAAACTTGGGTAGAGTGCGTCGCGGCCACCACGATCGTCCTCCTGGAGTTCCGTGTAAAATAGATAGGATCCGACGCGTGTTCGATCGTTCGACAAGATGGCGCGCGGATTTCTCTGTTCGCTGTAGAGCAAAGCTTCGAAAGGCCGTAGGGGATCAAGGATCATTGGATTGAATGGATCCTGATCCGTATCGAAGTTGGCATTCTGGCTCGTGTAGAGATTCGGATGCCCAAGACCCAATCCGTGACCGATTTCGTGCATCAGGAGCCTCTGCAAGGCCTGACCCTGTTGTTCGTGTGGTAGCAGTT
>CAZEWD010000095.1:6262-10458 GCA_964515725.1 uncultured Binatia bacterium (SeqCode) | reverse complement strand
GCCACCCTTCTGCAGATCACTCTGGCGGAGATATCTCCTGGTGTCGCTACGGATCAGAAATGGCAGGTCCGTCTGTTCCTTTACGTATTCCTCTTTGAACAGCTTCTCGCCAATGATCACGTGTGCCATTGCAAGACCAAGCGCTGCATCGGTTCCCATGCGTGGGTTGAGCCACAGGTCGGCATGGATGGAACTGGCATTGAAGTCGGGAGCGATGGAGACGATCGATGCACCCCGGTAGCGAGCCTCCCAGAAGAAGTGCGCGTCCGGGATACGCGTGTAGACCGGATTGGCAATCCAGATGAGAACGTAGTCGGCGTTGAACCAGTCGTCGGAAGTGCCGTCCGCGTTGAAGTTGCCCCACGTCTGGATGCAGCCCATCGGCAGATCACCGACACCGGCCCATGAGTCCATGACGGTTGCACCGAGCTTGTGAAAGAAACGCATCTCAGCGCTGGTGCCGGTACCGAAGTCGATGTTCGTCGTGCCGTGATCATAGACGATCGTATCGGGTCCGTGTTTCGTGGCCACATCGAGAAGCGTATCCGCAACACGCGCCAGTGCCTCGTCCCAGCTCCGCCGCTGCCACTTCCCCGAACCGCGGTCGCCGACCCGCTCCAGCGGGTACTTGAGACGCGACGGTTCATACATCAACTGGCTGTAGCAACCGCCTTTCTGGCAGCCGCGCGGATTCATGTCGGGCACGTTGGCCTTCGCCGGCTTCTCGTAAATGGCATTCTGCTCCTCGCGCCAGACGATGCCGTCCTTCACGAAAAGGTCCCACGAACATGCAGCGATGCAGTTCGTGCGGATGTGGGTACTCTTGACGACTTTGTCCCAAGTCCAGGACTGGCGGATCAGGTCTTCCCATTTGCGGTAGTCCGGCAATGGAGGCAGCACGCCTGGCGCCACGGGATCGGCCGCCACCGCAGCACCGACGAATTCGAGGTGGGAGAGCGACAGCGCAGCCGCCGTTGCACCAACACTTCGGAGAAAATCGCGTCGAGAGAATTCCATGCCTACCTCCCACCATCGCTTCTATCCCGACCGATCGGTCGGATGCGATGACACGGGAACGGCGTACAACTGACAAATGTCACCTGCACCTCTGTCCGGAGCCATGGTCGCAAAGCCGCCGGAAAGGGTACTTATGCCTCAATAAGTCAGACCCGGAGTGTCAGGAGGTCAGTATGGGTAGACAGATGGCAATGGTGTTCGATCTCAACAAGTGCATCGGGTGCCAGACATGCTCGGTTGCGTGCAAGGTCCTGTGGACCAACGAAGACGGCAAACGGGACATGTGGTGGTGCTCGGTCAACACGCAACCCGGCCGGGGTACGCCACGCGACTACGAAAAGATGGGTGGCGGGTATACGGACGACGGCCAACTGGTGCTGGGCGCCGTGCCCACACCGGAAGAGTTCGGTGGTGCTTCGCAGTTCAACTGGAGCGATGTCCATCAATCCCCCAGAGACATGGCCGTCCATCTCCAGCCGACCGATCGGAAACCCGAATGGGCGATGAATTGGGATGAGGACGAAGGCGCAGGTGAGTATCCCAACGCGTACTTCTTCTACATGCCACGCATCTGCAATTTCTGTTCGAAGCCGAGTTGCGTGGATGCCTGCCCGAACGGTGCCCTCTACAAGCGTGACGACTTTGGCATGATCCTGCGGGATGCGGACCGTTGCGAAGGCACACAGAACTGCTCCAAAGCCTGTCCCTACAAGAAAGTGTACTTCGACACCGTTGCCAAGATCAGCCAGCACTGCATTGGCTGCTTCCCTCGCCTGGAACAGGGTGTGGCGCCGGCCTGCGTAAGGCAGTGTCCGGGACGCGCCGTCTGGGTTGGCTTTCGTGACGACACCAACGGACCCATCCATACGATGGTTGATCTTTACAAGGTCGCCCTTCCCCTGCACCCCGAGTGGAACACGGAACCCAACGTGTTCTACGTGCCACCCTTGTCCGCGTTCGTGGTTCGGCCCGACGGTACGATCGACGAGTCGCAGCGCCGCATTCCTCTCTCCTACCTCGAAGAGATGTTCGGTCCGAATGTCGGCGATGCGTTGAAGACGCTCGAAACGGAAATGGCCAAACGCAAGCGCGGTGAGAAGTCGGAGCTGATCGACACACTGATCGGATACAACTGGACGGAACTGCTCGGTCCCTTCACCAAGGATCCGGCGGAGATCGTCTGGTGAACACGAGCCCTGCAGTGTTCCGGTCCGCAATGAACCTCAAACCAACATGGAAGGCATCGCAGCGCGGTGGAATCTCGAACCACCTCGGTGAAACGCTGCCTCTTTTCTAGGAGCGAACCAATGGCCAACACACCAACAAAGACCAATTGTCCATCCGAAGATACGTTCCGCAACGCATGGAAATGGGACAAGGTGACCTGGGGTTGTCACGCAGTGGACTGCTACCCGGGTGGTTGTCCCTTCCGCGTCTACTCGAAAGACGGCAAGGTCGTTCGCGAAGAACAGGCGGGAATCTTCCCGACCATCCAGAAGGGCGTCCCCGACATGAACCCGATGGGGTGTCAGAAGGGCACCGCATGGAGCCAGCAGCACTACAACGAGGAGCGCGTCCTCTACCCGATGAAACGTGCCGGCAAGCGGGGCGAGGGCAAGTGGGAGCGCGTCTCGTGGGATACCGCCTTCCGGGACATCGCAGGTGCCATTCTCGATGCCGTTCAGGATCAGGGCCCACAGTCCCTCTACCACATCGGAACACCCGGCGAGGGCGGTACACAGCAGATCCTGTGGAACAACTTCTCCGCACAGCTCGGATTCCAGGTGACCGACCTCCAGGCCGAAATCAACGACTTCAGCCCCGGCATCTACACCACCTTCGGAAAGTTCGATCCGGCTCCCGGTGCCGACGATTTCTTTCACAGTGAGTTGATCCTCATCTGGCACGCCAACCCCGTCTACACGAACATCACCTGGTACCACTTCATGCAGGAGGCCCGTTATAACGGCGGTGAGGTGATCACGATCGCACCTGACTTCAGCCCCTCCGCCGTGCACGCCGATTACCACGTACCTATCGAGATCGGCACCGACTCCGCGTTCGCCAACGCCATGTGCCAGGTCATGATCGAAGAGAAGATCTACGATCGTGACTTCGTACAGAAACAGACGGATCTACCACTGCTGGTACGCATGGATACACGGCGCCTCCTGCGCTCGACAGACCTGGGTGGCAGTGTCGACGACCAGTTCTACTGGCTCGATGCAAAGACGAACAAGGTCGTCGAAGCGCCCAAGGGCACCCTGGATCCGGGAGCAGTGGATCCGGCACTCGAGGGCAGCGCGGAGGTCAAGTTGGCCGACGGCAAGACGGTTCAGGTCAAGCCGGTTTTCGAGTTGCTCCGAGAGATGCTGAATTCCCAGTACACACCGGAAAAGGCGCGGGCCGTCTGTGGCGTTCACCCCGACACGATCCGTATGGTGGCGCGCAAGATCGCTGCCAAAAAGACCCGGATCATGATGGGTTGGAACTCGGGCAAGTACTACCACGGCGATCTGATGGAACGGTCGATGATGCTGGTCCTCGGCCTGAGCGGCAACTGGGGCAAGCATGGCACCGGCGCACGGAGCTGGGCGGTCGGCCTCAACGACGGCATGTTCACCGTCCTGCTCAAGGCACAGGCGGGCCAGGAAATGACTCTGGCCACACGCGCCATGCGCAATGCAATGCTCCAGAACATGATGGAGGAAGATCCGACCCTTACGGACGAGATCGCGCATTACGCTTTCGAACGCATGATCATGCAGCAGATGGGTATCATGAACCCGCCGGCCTTTTTCTGGTACTACCACTGTGGCTACCGGGAGATCTGGAACCGTCCGGGCTACAACGATCCGGGGATGAAGCGGACCTTCGACGAGTATTTCAACGAGGCGCTGGAAAAGGGTTGGTGGAGTGGCCTGGCGGACGGTGCACGGCAGGCCGAGCCTCGCTTTCTGATCGAAGTCGGCGGTAATCTGCTGCGCCGGCAACGCGGTGGAGCACGCCAGCTCCTCGAACATCTCTGGCCCAAACTGAAGATGATCGTGTCGGTGGACTGGCGCATCAACACCACCGGGCTGCATGCCGACTACATCCTGCCCGCTGCGCAACACTACGAGAAAGTCAACCAGCCGTATTCCAGCCCCATGCACCTGCACGTCCTGCTGATCGACAAG
>CAZEWD010000095.1:0-6252 GCA_964515725.1 uncultured Binatia bacterium (SeqCode) | reverse complement strand
AATGGAAATACAAGGCCGCCGAACCGCCCGGAGAAGCCCGTAGCGAGTGGCAGATCATCCAGGGAATCGCCAGGGCACTGCAAAGTCTTGCCAAGGAAAGAGGGATCGGACCCTGGCAGCGCAAGAATGGCGAGCCGGTACAACTCGAAAATCTCTGGGAATGGATCACCAAGAACGGTGACCTGGCGGACGATGCGCGATTGATCGACGAGGTCTTCCGGGACAGCGCCACACTGGGCACGATCCCCGAGCATACGACGCTGGAAACGATGCGGGAAAAGGGAGCGGTGCGCGCCGTGGGCTGGGGCACTTCGTCCATGATGATGTGCCAGCAGTCGCCCATCGAACCGGACAAAACGCACACACCGTGGCGGAATCACGTGGAGGATCTCAAGCCCTACCCGACCCTCAACCGCCGCGCCTCCTTTTACATCGACCACGACTGGTATCTGGAAGCGGGCGAGGAAATGCCCGTACACAAGGACAACCCGCACCAGGGTGGCGAGTACCCGTTGCGCCTCACGAGTGGTCATCCGCGCTGGAGCATCCACTCGATGAACCACACGAGCCGCATCATCCTCGGTACTCACCGCGGGCATCCGGTGATGTACATGAACCCCACGGACATGGAAGCGCGAGGGCTTGCGGACAATGACGAGGCTCGGGTGTTCAACGACCTCGCCGAAATGCGCATCCACGTGCGGCGTTCGCCTGGCACCAAACCCGGCCAGGTCGTCATCTACAACGGGTACGAACCGTTCCAGTTCAAAGAGTGGAAAGGCCCTGAAAACGTCGAACCCGGCATGGTCAAATGGTTGCACTTCGCCGGTGGCTACGGCCATCTGCAGTACCGTGGCCTCCACTGGCAGCCGATTCCCATCGATCGTGCCGTACACCTCGATGTGGCCAAAGCGTAGCTGGAGCCTCATCCGATGATGCTGTCCGGCTCGGACGGAAGCCGGGAGTCAACCGAGACCTTCTGATGTCACGACCTAGCCAGATCCGTTTTTTGTCCCGCTGGGCCGGCGCCTACGACCCCGTGGTGCGGCTCATGGGTTTCCCTCGCTTGTGGCAGGTCATGGCGGCCATCGCTGCACCCCTTCCACAAGAATATGCCCTCGACGTCTGCACCGGCACGGGCGGTGTGGCAATCGAGTTGGCAAACCGGGGGGCGCACGTCGTCGGTGTGGATCTCGCACCCGGCATGCTGATGCAGGCACACACCAAGTACCATGGAAGGGCAGAACGACCGCCGGCTCGGCACGGCGTCACCTCCTCGTCAGCCACATTCATCCAGATGGATGCACGGCAGCTCGCGTTTCCGGGCGAGACATTTCCGCTGATAACCTGTACGATGGCGCTCCACGAAATGTCGGAAGAGGAACGCACCAGGGTACTCAGCGAGATCGTGCGTGTGGGGCGCGGACGCGTCATCATCGCGGACTATCACGTCCCCAGGACATTTCCCGCCTCATGGCTATTTCGCATCCGGTACGGCTTCGAATACCTCGAAAGCGATGATTTCAAGCATTTTGTCAGCCGTGACGTACGGGAGCGCCTCGAACAAGCCGGCCTGCACGTAAGCCCACCACACGATGTCGGCCGCTTCAGGATCTGGCCTTGCCGGATCCAGAGAACTGTTCCTTAGGGAGGCCAGGCATGGAAACGACGGGTTTTCGCAACGCAATTCCACTGGTCGTTTCCGGCTTTATCCTCTCCTTCGTGCTCGTGGGTGGCGGTATCGATACGGTAAGTGTCTTCCTGAACGCAATTTCCCAGGCCAACGACTGGTCGCATTCCAGCCTCTCCCTCGGCATCGGTGTGGGTGCCATCTCCGCTGCGCTGGTCACACCCCTCGTCGGTATGGCCGTGGATCGGTTCGGCATACGCATCCCCATGACAATCGGTGTTGCCCTGCTGGGCATGGGATTCTGCGTCCTCCTCGTCATGGCTGAACCATGGCACTTTGCCGCCGCAAACGTCTTTCTCGGCATGGGTTTCGGTGCCTGCGCCGTCCTGCCCATCACCGTGGCCGTCACCGTGTTCATCCCGGATCGGACTGCTCTGGCGCTTGGCATCATCAGCACGGGTGCAAGCACGGGGGCTCTCATTCTTGCGCCAGTGATGCAGATGCTCATCGATGCTTACGGCTGGCATGCCACCTACCGGATCCTCGGTAGCGCCGTAGTTCTGACCCCGATCCCCCTCCTGCTGTTCACCCTGCCACGCGGACCGCTGCGGAAAACTGGCAGGACCGAAAGCGGCGGGCAGACCACGAAAAAGAAAACGAGTATCGGACATGACCTCGCCCAACCCGACGTAGCGGCTCTGACCGCAGTCATGGTTCTGCCTGCATTGGTCGGATTCAGCATCGCCGTCCACCTCGTCCCATTTCTCACCAAGTTGGGGTATTCCGGGACGACAGCGGCCACGGCACTCGGTGGGAGCATCGGCATCTCGGCAGTCGGCAAGATCGCTGGAGGCTGGATTGCAGATCGGGCTGGACCGGTCTGGACGCTTCGGGCCGCTTTCATGCTCTGGATTCTGGCCCTGGTCTTCCTCACTCAGGCGTCGATCGGTTGGGCACTGGGGCTTTTCGTCATTCTGTATGGTCTGGCTTTCGGAACGCAAATCGCCGTGGTTCCACCCATCGCAGTTCGCCTGTTGAACGCTGACCGTTTCGGTGCACTCTTCGGAATCCTGCAACTCACAGCGATGCTGGCATCGGCGGTGGGTCCAGTTGTTTCGGGAATCATCTTTGACCGGACCGGCGCCTACAGCGGCGCCGTCCTGCTGTGGCTGACGGCCGCGTGCCTGGCGCTCCTGTTCGCCTTCTCACTGCAAGCCAGCCCTGTCGCGGCGGTCGAGAAGGTGGAAGCATGAAAACACCCAGGAAACGAGCGGCATCCCACCGTCTTGTATTCACCCGGCGCCAGGTTCTTCTCGGCGGCGCCGCAGCCACACTTGGTTTGTCTCTATACCGGTTGGTTCCGCAGGCGGAACGAGTCGCGGTGGCTGACACCTTGCCGAGCGCGGGAAGAGACCTGCCGGAATACCGGAGTTGGGAAGATCTCTACCGTAGCGAGTGGACCTGGGATCGCGTCGTACGTGGCACGCACCTGCGAGCCAACTGTTTCAGCGCCTGTGCATTCGACCTGTACGTGAAAGAGGGAATCGTCTGGCGTGAAGAGCAGGCGGATGTCTATGGACGCGATGCGGCAGACCTTCCGGATTATGCTCCACGCGGTTGCCAGAAGGGGAATTGTTACAGCTCGCTGATGACGGCACCCGATCGTCTTCTGTATCCGATGGAACGAGCCGGGGAGCGTGGTTCCGGCCGCTGGCGGCGTATCACCTGGGAGGCCGCACTGAACCGGCTTGCCGATGCGATCCTCGACGCGGAGTCGGAGTCGGGAATCGATACCGTGGTCTACGACAATGGCACCTCCAACGTCGATTGGGGACCCAGCACAGTCGGCGAAATGCGTCTTTTCACCCTCCTCGGGGCCACCCTCCTCGACGGTTTCGCGGGCACCGGAGATCTTGCCAAAGGAGCATTGCAGACCTGGGGCACCTCATTTGTCGACGGCAGCTCCGATGACTGGTTTCGCGCCGACACCCTGTTTCTGTGGCACTGCAACCCCGTGGCCACACGCATCCCTGATGCACATTTCCTTACCGAAGCCCGTTACCACGGTACGACGGTGGTTACCGTGACACCCGACTACTCACCCAGCGCCATTCACTCCTCCCTCTGGGTGAATCCTCGCAACGGATCCGATGCGGCACTCGCCCTGGGTCTCGTGCGTATGCTGTTGGAGGGGGAACACATCGATCATGCCTACGTGAGAGAGCAGACCGATCTTCCCTTTCTCGTCCGTGAGGACAACCATCGTTTCCTACGCCAGTCGGACATGAAGACCGGCGGGCGCGACGACATCTTCTACGTCCTGGACGAAACCACGGGTCGCCCCGCCGAGGCACCCGGCACATCCGGTTGCTGGAGTGATTCTCTCGCACTCGGGAAAATCCAGCCGGCACTTACCGGTCGTTTCTCGGTCACCCCGGGGAAGGGCGCTCTGAATGTCCGCCCTGTCATGGAGTTGTTGAAGGAACGCGTTGCAAAATACGACGTGGATTATGTGAGAGAGGTCACTGGCATCTCTCCGGGGCTGCAGAAACAACTGGCCGACCTTCTCGCTCAATCTCCCCGCACGATCATTTATGCAACCTGGGGCGCCTGTAAGTCTTATCATGCCGACCTCCTGCAACGTGCGTTGATTCTGATCTCGGCACTGCGCGGACAGCACGGAAAGACCGGAGGTGGTGTACGGTTTGCCGCCTGGTTGCCCTTCGAGGGCGCCGACGGCCTGCTGGGTTCGGGTCCATCCTGGCTGCAACGACAGATGCTGAAGGTCTACACGCCACCGCCTCGAATGATGGAAAAGGCCATCTCCGATGTCTCGTTGCAGCGGCTGACGTGGACTCCGTCACATTCATTTCTACGGGTGCATGCCGGTCTTGGCGAGTCGTCTGAAGGCGGTAAGCTCCCCGACGAAACCCTGCGCCGTCCCGCACAGGAATACTTTCAGGATGCGGTCGAACAGGGATGGATGCCGGTGCGGCCACCCGCCGACCGGCCTCCTCGCGTGCTCGTCACCTCCGGCGTCAATCCGCTGCGGCGCTGGCCCTTACCTCAGGTGGTGGAAAAGGTTCTGTGGCCGAAACTCAAACTCATCGTGGCAATCGATACACGCATGTCCACAACCGGCCTGAAAGCAGACCTCCTCCTGCCGGCCGCTGGCTACTACGAAAAGCGGGGCATCAAGTACGCCGTTGCACTCTCACCCTATATCGTCATCGGAGATCGTGCCGTTACGCCGCTCGGCGAGTCGAAGGGCGAATGGGAAATCATGGCGTTGCTGGCCCGGCACATTCAAGACCGTGCCAGGGCACGGGGCCGCACGGATGCACTGGCCACGATCTACGATCGATTCACCGAAAATGACCGTTACGGCCCACAAGATGATGAAGCTGTCCTAGACACGATCCTGGAAAATTCCTTGCCTACCAAAGGAAAAACCTGGCAGCAGATGCGCAAAGCGGGTGCCGTGCAAGCGGCGGCAATCAGCGTCTGGGGAACCACGAACGGCATCGGTAGCCAGATCGAGCCACAAGGCAGCCTGTCGCCATCACGTGTGCACGTCGAGGACAAACACGCATGGCCCACACTGACCGGACGCCAGCAGTTCTATCTCGACCATCCCTGGTTCTTTGAAACGGACGAAGTCCTACCACGCTGGAAGCCACTGCCCGGCAGCGACGAAAAACGTTTCCCCATTCTCCTGACAGGTGGACACACACGTTGGAGCATCCACGCGATCTGGCGCTCGGATCCCATGATGCTGCGCCTCCAACGCGGTGAGCCCAGCATGTGGGTCAGTGTCGAAGACGCCGCGAAGCGCGGCATCGGCGACCACGATTGGGTGAAGGTCACCAACGAACATGGTGAGTTTCGCGTGCGTGTGCGCGTGGCTGCCAACGTCGCACCTGGCGAAGCGATCCTCTACCATGCCTGGGAACCACTGCAGTTCCCGGGCATGCAGGGCCAGATGGAAGTGACACCTTCACCACTGAAGCCAGTGCATCTCGTGGGCGATTACGGACACCTGCGCTTCCGCGTCTTTGCCAGCGGTCCGGAACACGTGCCGCGTGGTGTGCCCGTTCAGATCAGCCGGCTCACCGATGTCTGAGGCCGATCGGGTAGACGCGCGCCGAAGCGGTATCACGTGGCTGGTGCAGACCGCTCCTCTGGAACGACAACCTCCCGGAAGGGTTCGAACCCCGGATCTCACCAAAGGATTCTGCCGCCGATCCGGCACGGGACACCAGCAAGCCGGAGCCGCCACACGCCGCGTGCGTGACAATCCGCCTCGTCTGTAAAGCGATTCGGTATTCCCCCCTCGATGATCGTTGACTCACCCATGGTTTTCCCGCAGCGTGCCTCGACGGAGAGAAATGCTTTGGAGAACACTCCCTATTATTTGCCGGTCGGTGACGAGGTCGAAATTTTTCGTGCCGCCTACGCCTGCCGCCTGCCCATCCTGCTGAAGGGTCCCACGGGTTGTGGCAAGACACGATTCGTTGAGTACATGGCCGCTCTGCTGCGTCCAGCAACGAACGATGGACCGGCTCCGGGCCAGGAAGCGCCTCCAGGCCGTCTGATCACCGTCGCCTGCCATGAGGACCTCA
>CAZEWD010000094.1:0-10662 GCA_964515725.1 uncultured Binatia bacterium (SeqCode) | reverse complement strand
ATCCCGAACGTGGATCGCACCCAGGCCGGACAGGCGACACATTTCAATTACGCCTCGGAATACGAGATACTGCCCAACCAGTTGCGGCTCGGCGTGAACGGTTACTTCCTGAAACAGTTCACGAACAACAAGGTGGATGGCAAGACAATGCCTGGCACACGCGAGCAGGTCTTCGCAGCCGGTCCGGGGGCCGTCTATCACTTCTCACAGAACGACCACCTGTTCTTCAATGCATACTTCGAAGCGTTGGCCGAGAACCGCCCCGAAGGTATACGCATGAATCTGCGCTGGACCCACCACTTCTGAGCGCGGCAAATCCGTCCCGGCTTTCCCGAACGACGGAAGACCGCCAAAGGGCACGAGACCTGGCCTTGCCGGATCAACGAACGCCGTGTCCAGCACAGCGGACGCGGCGTTCGTTTCGGCGCGGATCACCGATACATGATGCCCAGCGTAACGATCATCCCGTCCATCGAGTAACTTCCCGGCAACACCAAAGCTTTGTCAGACGCGACGTGACGTTTCACGGGAATCGCATAACCGAACAGCAGGTCGACAACCCAGTCATCGACGATCTGGCGGACACCAAGGCTCAGCTTCCCGTCATCGCCATCGAACACCAGCGGGCTCATCCCCTTGCTTCCGACGATATGGGAAGCCCATGATCCACCGAGGCGCAGGAAGGTCTCCGGACGCACGGCATACTCGCCAGCCAGCGCAACGCGCCACTCGTCGCGGCCGTACGGAAGAAAGCCGATATTGGCCTGAGGTGTCTGTTCGTATCGGATGGCCGAGTCACCCAGGGTTCGCGAATTCGTGTAACGCATGGATCCTGAGAGGGTGAGCTTCGGCAACGTTTGCCAGGTCGCACCGATGAACAGTTGCGTAGGCATCTTCAGATCACAGTCGATTTTCTGCCGCAGTGGACCGAGCGGCATACTGCCGTCCATCCAGATGCGCCCTGGAAGCCGCAACGAAACTCCGAACGACCATGCATCGAGCGGCCTCACGGTGGCACCGAGACTCCCCTGCAGGCCGCCACCGTAGATCCGATACCGGAAGTCCACGCCACTTTGCGCAAAATGCGTCCGCAGTTGGCCGAACTGCGGTTCAACGGTGGCTCCCAGAGACAGCCGATCGCTCCACCGGTAAGCCGCACCGATCGGTGCCACCATGATGATCGTCTCGCTGAACATCGACGGAATGCCAGCCGCAGGGTTTCCGCGGTAATCGAACGTTGATCCGGTGCTGCCGTACATCCCAGCGCCCACACGCCAGTCTGAACCGATCGGCAGAGACAAACCAATATCGGGAACCATGGTCAGGGGTTTGTTCGTCTCTGCGAACGGAATCGGCGGCGCGGCTTCAATTCGTGCATGGCCGAACCCTGCGCCAATACTCCCACCCAACGTGAAGGTATCGAAGCTGATCAAGCCAGCCGGGTTTGCGAACAAAGCCCCAGAGGGTGTCAGTGGATCGGCGATCCGTGTGCCCTGGGTGGCACTGTCTGCCGCGCCCACAGCAGGTGCAAGGAGGTTCGAAGCTTCAACACTCCGTAATGTGTATGGCAGCGCGGTCGATATCAGAAATAGAACGAAAGCCGTGCAGGAACGGGCTCTTGCGAGCTGCCAGCAACCCCGGGGATTCGAACTCTGGGAACACATGCCCCGGGCTCCTACGTGCTTACAGAAGGTTTGGCAACCTCCTACGTCCCTGACTATGTCCCTGGCGCTCACCCGCGTCGCTGGTGGACTCCGGCAATTACGCGGTGAACGCAGCAGCGAAGCGTTGCTTATCCACTGTCAGCGCCGGATGTTTACCCACAAACTCGAGCGCCAGATCTCCCTCGCCCCTTCACGATCAGGGCGAGGGCCGGGCACGGAAGAGTTCTCACCTGATCGGAATTCAAGAGCACCGTGCGACGGCAACCGAGCGATCGCACGGAGAGAAGGGTCAAGCGACGTCTGCAACTTTGCTGCTCGGTTTCGGTATCGAGGAGAACACGCTCCAGCGATTCCGATACGGCGCGTAACGGCCGCGATATGGTTTGCTGGCGCCATGCAGGCTGAACGTCGGCCCGGTGATCTCACTGGATGGAATGATGAACACCTCGTCCTCGGCACGCCTCTGTTTTGCGATACACACGAAAATATCGCAGTAGCCGCGATCCCATCGCCCGTGACGGTGAAAATTGAAATTCCAACTCTTGTAGTCGTACACGTAACGCCGGCCTTGCACCGTGACGCTATGCGCGTACCGGCCAGGGAAAGCCACCCGTAACGCGACGCGAATTCTTCCGTCGACGAGTAAATCATACTTGCCCTTGCGAGGCGCTTCCTGCACTTCGAAGCCCATACGCCGCAAGCGGGCTGCCACCACGGCTCGTTCCACTTGGTGTTTCTGTTGTCGATTCATGCAGCGCAGCCGCTGAAGGAGTGGGTCAAACTCACTACCCGACCTCAGGATTCCGCCGCTCCACAACTGGGATCAGGGGCTGTGATGGAACAAGTAGCGAGACTTTTCAGCCTCCGCAATCCGCATTTTTCACGACAACACGAAGGAACGCGCTCTGTACCGTTCCGTTCAATGAGGGGAGGCAGAGATCGCCGGCAAGCGCGGCGCCACAAACAGGGTATTGTTCGGCAGGAACGGGCCCTGCCACTGATTGCGATGACAAGGTGGGACGGCGGAATCGGTCAAAAAACCACCATTCGCCGCACGGATGACTTCATAACGGAGCTGACTCGGCGCGCCGAATACCTGGGTCTCCGCACCGGCATCGATCAGCCAATCCCCCTCGGGCGTCCACTGATCCGTCCGTGCCTCGTAGCGCCACGGCCGCATGTCATACCTGAGCTGGCGCTCTTTCCCACGCTCGGTCCTCTGAATCTGATCCCCACGAATTCGGATTTCGCTGGCGCGATAGGACCAGCACCGGCCCCCCGACCGATCCGCTTCCGTTTCTATTTCACCCGGCGCCAGTGCCGTCAGATTCCATGCGAACTCTGTGTCGACCCTCTCTCGCTCCGCCGGACTCAACGGCATACGCGCCACTTTCATGCGAACACTCGGCGCGCATGTCGGGTCCAGCATCAAAGCTTCCCGCAACGCCCGCACAGCCGCCTTGTTGTGGCCGGCACGTATGGCAAAGTCCGCGTATAACAGATAGCGGTCTGCCTCGGCTTCACGGGATCTGCTCTCCTTCGGACCCAGAAACATGGCGTTATCGATGAGCCATTGCACCTCCTGCATCGCCCCGTTCCAATCTCCCGCGGATTCTGCCTCTGCCATCCTCCGTTCATGCTTGACCCATGGGGTTCCACAGCCAACCGCCAGCAACAAGGGAACCAGCCAGGCCAGGCGGCGAACATGTTGCGACATCGCCGTGACCATCACTGCAGCCGGTACATCCGAAATCGACCATCCAATTCGATCGGCACCACGGTAAAGCCAGCGGCTGTGAGGTTGAAAGAATGGGTATCACCGGTGATCAACGCAGGCGTCGTTTCCTTGGCGTACAGACCGATACTGGAAATGGACGTTCCCTTGGTCCGGTCGAGAATCTCGATCGAGAATTTCGCCCCGGCAGCGACCTTGGGAGGAGGCGGCTCCTTCGGAATCTGATCCGAAGAACGCAGGACAACCGTAGCGAAGGATTGGGTCTGTGGTTGGTAGGTCAGTTTCTGGACGGCCTGTTTCACGGCCTTGATCTGTTTGACAGATGGCTCGAATGCAACGTGCTTTCGCCGGGCATCGGCAAATGCCTCGTCGATCGGCAATGGGGCTTTCACTGCACGTTCCAGAGTCCAGACTCCATCCTCCCGGCTGATCCGGTAGACCTGCCAACTGGTCACGATTCGATTCGACGCCGACGTGTTCACGACGACCAGCCACACGCCCACCAGGCCTTCCGGCAACGCACCGAACGATTGCGTCACGTTCGACGGCGCCGCCGTGGGAGAAGACCGATGGGCCCCAGGCGATGGACTCGCCATGAGACCCGTGCTCGTAGGAGACGGGGCAGCACAGGCAACCGATCCCCACACGGTGCTCAACAAGATCAACATCAATCTCCGCATGAAGGACCTTATTACCCGCAGAAACGCCACGAGTCACCCTCCACCTCGCCGTCCCGACTCACACGTCTGGACAGATACATCCCGCTTCAGCCACGTCGACAGCGCCGGATCAGGTCTGGATTGGCGAACCAGCAAGGCCGGATCAATCTGGCAGACGCTGTTTTTGCGAGTTCCCGTGCCGGGTCACAGTACGGAGTAAACGCACTGGCCCACGGATCGATTGTTCATTCCGTCAGTGCCGCCGCCGCCGCGGTGAGTCGATACGATCACCGTCGCCGGATGGGGGGCGAACGACGGGCATCCGTTCCGGCCGAGCCGGTGGGGACGATGAGTCAGGCGCTTCCATGCGCATTGGCGGCTGCGCAGGCTGTCGCATGATCGGTTCCCGGCGTGGCAACGGCCGATCGGACGGCTGGTCGATCCGAGGGGCCGGCTCGCGCGTAGCCGGCAGCCGTTCGCCGCGCGGTACTGGAGGCTGCACGGGCATCGCAGGCGCCTGTACGGCCGGCTCCTCGATCGGTGGCATCGCACGCGGCGGAAACTGTGAGGCAGGCCTCTGGACCGCCGGACGATCCATGCGTTGTGGGCGCTCGATGTCTCTTCGCCGGGGCTCGGCCGGCCTCTCGCCACCTATCGGTGGCTGTACGCCGGCAGGTGGTGCGCTGGGCCTGTCCAAAGGAACGCGTCGATCCGGCACAGACTCGATCCCTTCACCACTCGGACGCCGGACAGGACGCGCCCTCTCGTTTTGCCAACTCTTGAGCCGTTGTTCCCGGTCTTCTACCCAGGGCGCAGGCGGTGGCACTTCATGCTCAACCCCTGGCTGCAGATTTCGATCAGGATGGATCTGTGGGGCAGCATCGCTGGATCCTTCCGGGCGATCTGGCCTGCGGCGCTCCGGTCGCTCTCTCACCGCCGGCGCCACATCGATCGATTGGTCCGCCGGAGCCGGGCGCTGTACGGACGGTGCCTGCACCGGCTCTTCTGGAACCGGCCGTTCCTGAGCCGGCCCGGGACGGCGCTGGATCGGCGACCCCTGGCCGCCACCGGTGGAAGGCTGTCCCTCGGCAGGGTCCGGGCGTGTTCGCCGTATGGCACGTTCCCGGATTGCCGGATCCGCTTCAACTAGAGGCCTGGTGAGGACATCGTCCCGGACCGTACGCTGCTGCTGGAGTGGCAACCGGTTCAGCCTCTCCGGACGTTGGGGCAATACGTCCTGAACGGGCTGTACCTGTGTGCCAGGTTCGACGCGTGAGAGCCGATCCCGTTCCACCGGACTCCTCCCGAAACGGTCGCGCGGCATGCCAACGACACCGCGCCGGTCACGCGCATTCTCGTACACATTGATGTTCGTGATGTTGATGTTCGTGTTGTGAACGACCGTGCGGTTGATGATTTTCGGACCACCCCAACCGCCCCACCAGGGATGTCCGGCAAAGCGAGGGCCACCCCACCACGGCACGCACGGCTCGCCCCAGCCGAGGGGAACCCAGCTCACCACCGGAACGCCCACATGGACACCAACACTGAAGCCAGACCCGCCGAAAAATGCGACGAGGGCCGGAGCGTAGGCCGGCCGCACGATCACGGGGCCAGGCGCCCATGCCCAATAGTTTCGCACATACACCCACCGGCCATAATGGAACGGCGCCCAACCCCACGGTTGTGCATCGATCCACGTCCAGCCATAGCTCGGGTCCCAGATCCACTCACCCACGCTGTAGGGACTCCACCCGGCTGCAACCGGGGGAACCCAGACATGCCCATACGTTTTGACCTCGCGCCACTCCCCGTAACGGTCCAATTCCTCTGCACCGTAGATGTCATCGCCAATGAAACGGCGGCTCTGTGCCCGGAGCAGATAGTCGGTTCGTTGGAAATTCCAGTCGTCCCATGCATCGAGGTCAGACAACGACACGAAGTGAAATCGCGGCGACCCTGCCCCATCGATCATCAGCTCCGTTTCCGAACCTACGTCGCGGGTACGCCGGTCGGATGTCGTCACCTGCATACGGCCTCGACGCCGCGACATCGCACGCGTACGATTGTCGTCGACCTCGAACCGGTAATAACCGTCATCACTGATCACGAACGCGGCGCTCGGTGTGCGGAGTTCGATCGTCGCGCGGCCCGTGAGGTCTCGTGCATCGAGGGCCACAAGTCCTTCGGTGACTCGGAATCTCAGGTACCCAGGCTGGTGCTCGTCCAATTGAATGCGGACATGCTGGCCACCACGTAGAAAAGTGGCGCGACCCAACTGGATTTCAAAATGTGAGGCATTTCCGCTTGCCAGAGCGTCGCCCGGGGCCAGCGGAATGTTGATACGCGCCGTCGTCCAATCGTCGTTGCCGGTTCGCCAGAAGGAAACCGAACCGTCGATCATGCTGAGGCGCGGTGGAGTCGTGGTGGGCTCGTCCTGGGCAGATGCAACCAACGGCTGCGCCAGCAGAACGAAAAAACCGACCAGAACGACACAAAGACGTGAACGCCGATTTTCCATGAGAAACGGAACGCCTGGATCTCGAAAAAGTTGCGGCTTGCACGGACGAGCACCACGGCCGGTGAAACCAGCCCTGCAACGGACTGCGATCACCGTCCGCGGTATTTCCCTCAAAGAACTCGCAGGATGATCGACACGGGATCTCCGACAAAACCATCGACATCCCGCAACTGCACGGTGAGGCGAGTGTCTCCGGCCGAAAAGGCCAGAACGCTGTCGATAAACGCACAGAACTGCAGCGTGCTCGTGGGCTCGGCGTACCCATATTCGCCGTTCGGAAACAACACGCAGGCTTCCCCCTCGGTCCGTCCGTTGGGCCGATCCTGTCCGTCCCGAAAACGGCAAGCGAAATCGTTGACTGCATCGATGTTGCGCTGAGTCAGAGAAAAATCCGCCGGGTCCGTTGCGGGAACCCCACCGCCGAGCACCGGTGTGGCACCGGGCACAGCCTGCGTGATGTCGCACACTGCCCCGCTTCCGTTACCGAGATCACGCGAGGTCTGAATCTGAATGTCGGGGTATGTCACCAGATCTTCCTGGTAAGTGGATGGGCTGACGGCCGCTCCGCTTCGGCCCGGTTTGCCTTCCACCACCAGGGTGAACCCAAAACCGCTTCGTCGCGTGTAGATCGGCGTGCCATCATCTGCCTCGTCGACCGGCTCGATGAGAACACCGTCGGCACGCGCGATCCCGAGGAATGTCACCTCTGGACCAAACAACGACGACGGCTTGCGAGTTGGCAGCGGTGTAGCGCTGGGAAGCGGCGTCGGCGGTGGCAGGATACGCACCATGATCTGCGCGGCAGGTCCGACGGATCCCGCATGGTCTCGCAGGCGAGCCGTCAGTATCGTGTCGCCTTCCGGAAAAACGAATGAGTGCGTGACAGTCCCGCAGAATTGCGCCGTGCTCGCAACATTGACGAAACCGAATTCACCGGACGCAAATTGAGTGCAGGCATCCTCGCTTTGATCCACACCCAACGTCTGGCCCTGCCCGTCGCGAAATCGGCAAGCAAAGTCGTTGACTACGGCAATTTTCTCGCGACTCGGGCTGAAATCCGGGGGGTCCAGCGACGGCACACCCCCTGCTGGACGACTGATATCACAAACGGTGGGGCTGCCATCGCCGAGCATCCGGGATGCAACGATTTGCAGATCGGGAAAATCGCGGAGTGTCTCATCGAATGTCGACAGCGCAACAGGCTGCCCGTTTTCGCCCGGCCGCCCTTCGACGATGATCATGAAACCGCTGCCGCCCGTACGCACGAAGTACGGGATTCCCTCGGCGGTTGTCCCCGTCTGTTCGATCACCGTGTTGTCGGCACGGGCAATTCCAAAGTACGACACGAGCGGGCCCATCGTCGGCCTGGGAGACGCAGTGGCTGTCACGGTCGGTACAGGACGAGTCGCAGTCGAAGGCGGTAGGGTGGCACTCGGAACCGGCGTGGCCGTCACCGCAAGCGTCGCCGTCGCGGTTGGCACGGCAGGCAGATTCCCGTCGCTACCTCCACATCCGATTGCCGTCACGGTCAACGCAAGGATCCCGATCCGTCCGGTCCAACAAGTCATCTTCTCCTCCTCCTTCGCCTCCGTGTGCCGTCCATCCGAACGCATGCGGAAGCTATCGCGACCCGGCACAAATCACAACCAGGACTGCTGGCCGTAATGACCCTACATACCCACCCGAACGACGATCTGCGCCGACGGACCGAGATTACCCGAGGTATCCCGCATTCGTACAGTCAGTAGGGTGTCGCCCAGCGGAAATTCCATGAACCGATCGATCGCCGCACAGAACTGAATCGTGCTCTGATTGTTCACAAAACCGAAGGCACCCGTCTCGAAATAGACGCATCCGTCGTTGGGACCACGCCCTTGTGGCTGATCCTGCCCATCACGGAAACGACACGCGAAGTCGTTGACCATGGCGATCGAAGCCGTATCGATGTCTTCAGAGGCAATTCCCGGCACACCGCCACCGCTCGGCAGGCGGTAGTCGCAAACTTCATTGCTCCCATCGCCAAGGTCTCGTGATGAGATGATCTGCAGATCCGGCATCGTGGTGACGAATGCGTCGAAGGACGAAACTCCCACCGCTCGTTTGGAGGATCCTGGCCCTCCTTCCACGACCAACGTGAAACCAGCACCGACAGGACGTGCATAGATCGGGATCCCCCTTGCCGTAGTTCCTACCGGATCGATCAGAACACCGTCGAACCGTGCCACCCCAAAGTACGTCACCAGTGGTCCAATACGGCTGGGCGCACTCGTCGGTGTGACGGAAGCGGTACGCGTACGCGTGGGTGTACGTGAGACAGTACGTGTCGACGTGGGCAGTTGCCGGGTCGGTGTTGGGAGCGACGGCGTCGCTGTCCTGGTTGGTACAACGGCGATCGTGGCAGTCCGCGTCGGCGAGAGCGTGCGCGTCACGGTCGCCAGAACAGCCGTGGCTGTGCGCGTCGGCGTCGGCAGGCCGGGTGTAAACGTTCGCGTCCGGGTTCGTGTCGCACTCATCGCCGATGTCTGCGTTGCCGTTGCCGGAGTCGGGTTGCCGATACGGACGATCAAGCGCGACACAGGACCAGGCGCGCCACTTCCCGGTGGCGCACCGATGAATTCCTCGTCGAGAAGACGCACGGTAAGCATCGTGTCTCCAACAGGAAATCGCAGGGGAGGTCCGATCGAGCCACAAAACTGCACCGTGCTGTCGGCGGCCGCAAACGAGTAGTCATCGTTGACGCGGGTACAGGCGTCGGACGGACTCCTGCCGCGAAATGTGCCCGCACCATCAACGAACCGGCAACCGAAGTCGTTCAGGACATTGATGTTGTCTCGACTCGGCTCGAAACTCTCAGGGTCGACCCTGGGAACACCGCCTGCGTTGGGCCCACTGCTGTCGCACACAATGTCGCTGCCATCACCAAGAGGGTTGGAGGCAATGATCTGCAGATCGGGCAGCGCACTGAGATCCTCGACGAACGTGTCGCGGCCTACATCGATCCCGTTCGCCCCGCGCTTGCCTTCGACAATGATCGAAAAGCCAAAGCCTTGCGTGCGGACATACACCGGAACGCCGTCCGGCGTATAGAAATTGGGTTGGATGAGAATGTCGTCTGCCCGCGCCAATCCGAAGTAGGACACAACGGGACCTGCGGCGATGGGCGGAGTGACCGAGGCAGTCCGTGTGCGGCTCGCCGTGCGCGTGGCGGGCGCTGCGGTGGAGGTGATGGTACGCGTGGCACTCGGTGTGGGGGAACCGCTCACCGTCGGCGGCGCGACCGAGGAGGTTGGCGTCGGCGTGAGGGCAGGCGATGCCGGCGTGACAGTGCGGGACACGGTGTAGGACGGCACCGGCGTTGCACTTCGCCCCGGACTCGGCGTGAAAGTCGGCGTCCTTGCCGGCAGCGGCGAAGATGTCCATGTCCGCGTTACCGTCGGTGGCACCGTAAACGAGGGCGTGAGCGAACGAGTCGGTGTCGGGCTGACAGTGCGTGGTGGCACGGTCCGCGTCGAGGTTCCTGTCGGAGTCGAGGTTGGAGCAAATGGTCCGGAACCGATACGCACCAGGATCTGCCGGAGAGGTCCCAGGTTGCCGGACATCCCACGTAGCCCGACTGTGAACAGAGTCTCGCCGTCCGGCAAGGAGAGCAGGCGAGACACCTGCAGGCAGAACTGCACCTGCGATTGCGTATCGAGGAAAGAACCGGAGCCGAATTCATCGATGGTACAGGAGAACCGCGACGACGTCGCTACTGCCAGATTGCACGCCAGATCATTCAAGGTATTGCTGATCGACTGGGAATACCGGAAATCGGGCGGATGGATGGCCGGCACACCTCCATCACACACGGCAGGACTGCCATCGCCCAGAGGCGAACTGCTTTCGATCCACACGTCGGGACGTCGCCCCGGATTGGCAGGGTCGCTGTTCGAAATGATTTGCCCGACCGCACTGCCATCACGCCCCGGTTTGCCTTCGACAACGATCTTGAAACCCTGACCCACCGGCCGGCCAAATACCGCGGCATTATTGATCGTTGCCGCCGGGTTGAATGCAGCACCATCGGAAGACGCCAGGCCGAGG
>CAZEWD010000093.1:0-10678 GCA_964515725.1 uncultured Binatia bacterium (SeqCode) | reverse complement strand
GACGGTCTGCAAGCCAACGATCTCTCCTGCGTGTCGCAATGCAATGTAGATGACGTGAGTAATTCCGATGTCGGTCGCCGCGGATAACAAAGGCAGCGATTGCAGATCATCCCTCCCGAGATCGATCACATGCACATCCTCGGAGCGCATTGCATCCAGAATCGGCGCGAGGAATTCGCGCGAAACCGGCAACTCGTGCATGAGACCAAAGAGATCGTACGAGGTGCTGTGACTGGCTTCGAGGGTGAACGCCAGGACGTCCGGGCGCCAGATCCAGACATTGCTGTAGTCGCCTTCGAGGAGTTCTGCACTCAAGGCGCACAGCCGGCTGAAAAGGCTTTGCTCGTCCAACAAGGCGGTGAGTTCCCGTCCCACCCGGACCAGGCTTGCCCAGACTTCTGCTTCTGCCTGCTGGAGGCGGAACAGATTGGCCGCTTTCATCGCGACCGCGAGTTGGTGCGCCACACCTGTGAGCAGCGTTCGGTCCTCCGGCCCAAACGGGCGGTGCGAAGCGCGACAGGCCACGATCGTTCCGAGATGGCGTCCACCCACCTGGAGTGGGCTGCTCATGATCGTCATGCCCCAGAGACTCCGCAGGATCGGCTCGGGAAATTCCTTCCAGACGGCCTGCCTGCTCGCCTCGTCATCTCCCACGATCCACGACCTGTCATCGGCCGAGGGCGGGTAGACGAATGACTCAGCCCCTGGATCTCGTGCGAGTTCGGAAGGAAACCCGAAGTGTGAAATCACCCGTGAACGTGTTTCATGCGCTTCACAGCGGAGCGTAAAGACGATGTCACAGGGGAGCGCAGCGGCGGTCCGGCGTTGCGTCCGGTCGAGGATCTCCGCCAGATCGAGTGTCCCTGCGATGTCCTCCGCCAACCCGAGCAGTGAAGCCTTCAACCGCTCGGCATTGACGCGTGCCGTGACATCGCGCACCGTGATCTGCATGGCCGGAGGATCGGCATTCGGCAGTGGAGCACCGGTAATCGCCGTCTGGATCAAGTCGTCATCCCGGCATCGAAAACGCACATCGACGGAGGCGCGCATTCCCAGTTCCGCCTGAGAGAGAAACTGGCCAACCGTCACCTGGTCGTCCGCAACCACGAGGTCGCGTAGCCGCGCTCCGACCAGGTCCGTCGCACTCGCGTAATGCAGCATCGAGCCCAGGCGCGGATTTGCAAAGCTGATGCGACCGTCCGATAGAACGAAAACGCCGTCGGGGGAAGACTCCAGCATGGCGCTCAGATGGCTTTCGGAGGTGGCCAGTTCCTCCCTCCCCCAAAACGCCTGGCGTCGCGCTCGCGTCAGCGTCACCGTGCCGACGCATGACAAGACCGCCGCGATCAGGGGACCCAATGGCTGGTGCAGACCTCCATAGGGTTCGACCCCCGCTTCCGTCCGAATGAAGAGCGCCGTCCAGAAGGCCAGGACGGCAACACCGGCCGAGACACCCTGCGCTCGGATCCCCCACGGCAGAAACACGGCTGTGGCGACGATCTTCAGACTGACGATCAGCGCCGTGCCCGAACTGGTTCCCTGGGGATGAAGCAGCCGGATGGCCAGAAACAGGCTACAGACGATGTCGGCGGCGAGGATCACCGCAACCGGTCTTCCCCGCCGCCGGGCGATCGTCCACCAGGCCACCAGCGCAACCGTGATCTGCGACAGATAGAAAGCAAAAGAAACGATCGAACCGCCTTCCAGCACGAACTCGCTCACGCCGTAGAACGCGGCAGTGCCAGCCAGGGCGAGACAGAGAAGCGGCGCCGCGTCGGCCACCTCTTGCTCCCGCTGCGCGTTGAATGCAGCAGTTCTGTCCGGTTTCATTATTTCGTTACGCATCGTGATCACCAGTTCTTTTCATGCGGACGCAACCATGGCAGGCGATCAGGGTCAAGTAAGGAGACTCATAACCGAGAACGCACAGGGAAGACCCTGGGTTGTGCCGGACAGGCTCCACGGATCGGATGAAGCAGACTCCCTCTTCCCAAAAACCGGCGATGGTGTCAGTAACCGGACATGCCCGACACTTCGACCCCGCACTCCGCCCAAAAGCTCCGTGTGCTCGAAGTTTGCCGCGAGTACCTCATGCCCGCGCGGGTGGCTGCGTGGGAAAACCTCGGCGTACCACTGGTCATTGGCCGGCGTGAGGGATACCACATCTGGGATATCGATGGCCATGAATTGCTCGACGTGCATCTGAACGGTGGCACGTACAATCTTGGCCACCGCAACCCCGAACTCATTGCCGTGCTGCGCCAGGCACTCGACGAGCTCGACATCGGCAACCACCATTTCCCGTCGGCCGCACGCGGCGAGTTGGCACAACACCTGGCCCGGCACACACCAGGTGACTTGCACTACTCGGTATTCGTCCCGTCGGGAAGCGAGGCAAACGACCTGGCCATGCGCGTCGCCAGGCAGGCCACTGGCCGCCGCAAGATCGTGGCACTCGAAGCAGCTTTCCACGGCCGCACCGGGCTGAGTGCGAATGCTGGTCAGGACGATATGGCGCGCTATTTCCTTTCCGATTACCCAGAGGAATTCCTCAAGGTTCCGTTCAATGATCTTGCAGCCATGGAACAGGCTCTGGCGGGTAACGACATCGCAGGCGTCCTGATGGAGACGATCCCCGCCACCTACGGCTTCCCCGTTCCCGCGGACGATTACCTTCGGGGTGTAAAGACCTTGTGCGAGAAACACGGCAGCCTCTTCATCGCCGATGAGGTACAAACGGGACTCGGCCGCACAGGCCATCTCTGGGGCATCGAGGCCTGGGGGGTCCATCCCGATATTCTGGTCGTTGGCAAGGGACTCTCCGGTGGCCTCTACCCGATCTCGGCCGTGGTGATGACGAAAGAGGTCGGCCGCTGGCTGCACGAACAGGGCTGGGGCTACGTATCGACGTTCGGTGGCGCAGAACCCGGGTGTCGCGTGGCATTGCGCGTGCTGGACATCTGCGCGCGTCCCGATGTCCTGGCACAGGTGCGGCACATCAGCGAAAGCCTTGGCGCGGGGCTCGATCAGTTGCAGGCACGTCACCCGTTTTTCACAGGCCGGCGGCAAAAGGGACTCGTGATCGGTCTCGAAACGGGGAGCAGTCTGGGTGGCATGCAACTCTCTCGCGCACTCTATCGGCGTGGTGTCTGGGCGATGTTCTCGGGCTTTGCCCCGTCGGTTCTCCAGTTCAAGGTCGGCCTGCTGGTGGATGACGAGTACTGCCGTGTGCTGCTCGAACGGCTCGACGCAGCGCTGACCGATATTGAAAGCGAGATGGCACAGTGAACTTCATCGAGCTTGCCAACGAGGAGCAGGTCGCCCGTCTCCAGCGGCTCGCTGGCAACGCGCTGCGCGCCTGGCCGCTGCGGGATCCACAACTGGCGTTGATCAAGTATCGCGAGAACGCCGTTTTCGAAGTGCGCACCGATGCCGGACAACGAGCCGTGCTGCGAGTCCATCGCCCGCGCTACCGGACCGACGGCAACATCCGCAGCGAACTTGCATGGATGCGATCGCTCGACGAATCGGGAATTCATACACCACAGGCCATCCAGACCTCAGACGGTGACGTTCTCGGCATGGGCGTGGCCGAGGACGTTCCAGAACCACGTCAATGTGATCTCATGGAATGGGTGGAAGGCCAACCGCCGGGGACGCTCGAAGGTGGCGTGGTCAGCTCCGAGGAAGGCATACGGGAACTCTACAGGATGGTGGGATCCTACGCGGCGCAGATGCACGAACATGGCGCAAGTTGGTCCAAACCGGCGGGATTCACACGCCCGTCCTGGAACCTGGAGACCCTCGTCGGCGAAAATCCCACGTTCGGCAGATTCTGGGAGCTACCAGAACTGAGCGACGAACAAAGAGACATTCTCCTGCGTGCCAGAGATCAAGTCCGCCGCCGGCTCTCGGAGCTAGGCGGCGATGACGTCCTGACACACGGGGATCTCGTGCCAGACAATCTGCTCGTCAGCGGCAAGGATGTCCGGATCATCGACGTCGACGATTGCGGGTGGTCCTGGATCGCCTTCGAAATGGTGACATCCCTGTTCCCGCTGCAGATCAGCGGTGGACTGGACACGGGCCAGAAGGCGTACCTGGAGGGCTACCGAAGAGTGCGCGCTTTTCCGGAGCATGAACTCGAGTACCTCCCTGACCTCATGCTCGCCCGAGGCCTGAGCTACCTCGGCTGGCCGGTCGGCCGCCCGGAGATCGAATCGATCCGCGTCATGGTGCCCTTCATGGTCGCCATCATGACGGAGGCCTGCGCGACCTACCTGACGTCGGTTGAGAAATGAAGCCGCCAGACGACGAGCGCGATCCCGCCGGGTGGAAGCCAGGAAACAAACGTCGGATCTGACTATCGCCGGTGGCGGTCCACCGTGCCGCTTGAAGCGGCGGCGGGGATGTCCTACCGATGCGCACCAGTGCCAAAAGGTTTGAACCCGACGAAGCGCAAGAGCTCTCGTGGCCCCGACTCGCGGGCACCGGAAACGAAGGCAACAGCGTCTTCCCCTGCGACGCCACAACCATCACCGCAACTGAGCGCCCGAGGGTCCCGTCTGGCGCTGTTGTTGTTGGTGATCCTCACCGCACTCGTCTATCTGCCGGTGACTACCGGTGACTTCGTTCGCTGGGACGATCAGTTCTACGTCGAAGAAAATGCACTCCTGCAAGACACCGCAGGGTTGGCCAAGATCTGGAATCCGATCTCGCGCGAGGCTCCACAGTTCTACCCACTTCTCTTCACCTCGTACTGGATCGAATACCGTCTCTGGGGACTCAACGCCGCCGGGTACCATATCGTCAACGTCGCTCTCCACCTCGCCAATACAGCCCTCGTGGCAGCTCTCTTCCGAGCCATGGGAACGAATCCCTGGGTGGCCCTGGGCGGGGCGGCCCTATTCGCCCTACACCCGGTCCAGGTCGCTTCCGTGGCCTGGATTGCAGAGCGCAAGAACACTCTTTCCGGTCTCTTCTACCTGCTGTCCTTTCTTCTCTACCTGCGCCACCGCAAGCGAGGGGATCGCCGCTCCTATCTGCTCTGTCTTGCCGCGTTCACAGCGGCGCTGCTGAGCAAAACGCAAACGGCAACACTACCCATTTCGCTCGTGCTGGCCGACCTCGCACTCCAGCAAATCGGCCGGGTGAAACGGATTCCTTTCGCGCAGTTGGTAGCGCGCCTCACGCCCATGCTGGCCCTGTGCGCGCTCTCGGGAATCGTGACGGTTTATTTCGAACAGGAAGCCCACACCCCCCGGTTTGCCGCCGTGGAACGAGTGCTGATCGCCGCCAATGCAGCCTGGTTCTACGCCGGCTCGTTCTTTCTGCCGATCCATTTGTCACCGATCTATCGCTCCTGGCAGATCCAGCCGGCACAACCCGCCTGGTGGATCGCAGTTGTCGCCTGGATGGCGGCCGCGGCGGCCCTGGCCTTCGGTTGGAAGCGAATCGATCCGCTGGTGCGCTGGAGCCTGGCTCAATTCTATATCGTCCTGCTGCCCGTTCTGGGATTCATTTCGTTCAACTTCCAGGTCTATTCCTTCGTTGCCGATCACTTCATGTACCTCGCCTGTATCGGTGGCGGGCTGGGCATGGCGCTGCTCGCGGAACAGGCCGTCCTGCGCTTCGGTGGCGATATGCAGACCCGGCGCGTTCTGACGGCATCAGCGTGCGCCGTCCTGGCTGTGTGCGCGGCACAAACGTTCACCGAGACTACGCACTGGCGGAACAATCGCACGTTCTGGACGAGGGTACGGGAGCGCGACCCGGGCGGTTTCCTTGGACCGTTCAACCTCGGCAACCATTACCGCCTGCTCGGCGATTGGAAACACGCCGTGGGCTACTACCGTGAAGCCGCGGCGGCACGCCCTCACGTGGATTACCCGTTCCGGCGCTACATCGAAGCGCTACGGAATTCCGAGGGACCGCAGGCCGCCCTTACCGTCTGTAACGAGAAACTCCGCCTCAACCCCAACTTCGCGCCCGCCTATCTCGAAAGAGCGAAGAGCTACGAAGCACTGGGACGCAGCGAGGAGGCAAACCGCGATTACGAGCGCTTGCGGAGGCTGGAAAACCGCTGAAGCTGGGTGCGCACAGCAAACGACCGGTTTGCCGAAGGAAAGCACCCCGATTCCGGCAAACCACGACTGGGGAATCCCCCGTTCCATCTGATCAAAGCGATCCCGCATCTGCGGCGTCTCACCCCGGCCCCTTGGAATCTGACGAGAAGCGAGAACCGAATCGTGAAGCATGCATCCTGGCTGGCTTCATAGGATCTGCGGCACCCACTGCTCGGACCACCGCCTCTCACCCCTTGTAGATCGTCTGCGAGGGGAATGCGAAATCGGAACCGGCCGCTGCGACAAGGTCCATGATCTTCAACAGCAGTTCTTCCTGCACGGCAAGGAACTCGTTGAAATCACGGGTGATCACGTAAGCGAAGATCTCCACATCCAGCGAGTAAGCACCCAGGCGCACCAGGCGGACCCGCGCCGGTTCGGGGTGGACCTTCGGGTGCGAATCGAGCAATTCCTTGAAATCCGCGATGATCTTGCGGATCTGCGCAGGTGTCGTCTCATACCGCAGGCCCACTGTGGTTGAGAAGAGAATACGATCGCGTTTACTGAAGTTCTCGAGTTTGAGTTGCGAGAACTCGGCATTCGGAACGCTGACCAAAGTCCTTTCCGGGGTCCGGATCCGGGTCGATCGCAGACCGATTTCCTCGACCGTCCCGGTGCGGTCGCCGAAACGGCAGAAATCACCAACCCGCACCGGTTGATCGGCAATCAGGGTGACACCGCCGAACAGGTTCTCCACCGTCTTCTGTGCCGCCAGAGCGACGGCCAGCCCGCCGATGCCGAGCCCCGCCAGCACCCCGGTCACATTGACACCGAAGTTCTGGAGGACGGCGAGAAAACCCATGGCCAACAGCAGGATCTTGACCACGCGGCGGCCCAGCGGCACCGCCGATGTCGCGGAGTGCTGGCCGCGTGCGTTGAGTCGCTGTTCAAAGAGCCGAGCCATCAAGTCGGTGATCCGCACGAGCGCCCAGACGAGAGCGGTGACCAAAAGCGCCTTTTGCGCAGCGCGCAGGATCAGAACCGCCTGAATCTTCAACGCCAACGGCGCCGTCAGTGAGGCGAAGAGCAGGATGAACACGATGAGGCGGAACGGTCCCGCGTTCACCTCGAACCAACGTTCATCCAGTTCCACATGTGAACGCCGGACAAGGGGTCGCAGCAACCAGATCACCAGCTTCGATATCAACCAGGAAAGCGCCGCACTGAGCAGCAGGGCCAGAGCCAGACCGATCCATTGCCACAGGGCAAGGCCCAGGAAGCTGGCCTCGAAAAAGACCGGCGGTAGGTACTCACCGAGTTGCCCGTTATCCATCGTCTTGTACACATCGGGGATCTGAGCCAGCGTTGTGGCTGAAATCCGCCAGACCTTGATACCCTCGGGTCCAGGACGCTGATCGAGGTAGAGGGGGATTTCAAACTTGTCGCGCGTGATAATGCCGGCGAGATCTCGTCCCGCACGCAGGCCATCATTGAGATCCCCATCCGCCTCATCACTCAACTGATCGAGGTTGACCCAAAGAGTATGGTCGAGGACCTCCTTCAACTCGCGCGCCAGGAGGACGCCGCGCCGGGCCCGCACCGATGGTGCAAGTCCTGTCAGATCAAGATATTCAGCCGCTCGTTCGAAATTGGCAGCGTTCGCTGCCTCCAAATAGCCGCGCATCGCCTGGCGCGGCGTAACGGCATTGATCTGTGCATTCGCCACGGATCCGAACGCCCATGCCACCGCAAAAACAATGATCCATGCCTGCCTGCGAACTCGCACCTGCCCTCCCGAAACTGACCAGACTCGCGCCATCACCTCACGCTGCTGGCGGCGCCACACGGTGTTCCAACCACGCCGCATCCAATCAGCGGCTGCGTCTGCGCTCAACGGGCGCTTTGTGGGAACGCGAAGGCGGAGATTTCGTTCCGTGAGCCCGTGCTACCTCCGCCGCGACCAACGCTGTCACCGAGTTACGTGCGAGCACCTCGATCACTCCCGAAACGATTGTCTTCGCCAGCACCCTGCCGTGTAGCTCCAGATCGATCAGTTCGCCAATCCTGCGGCCTTGCGCGGCAGCGTAGAAATCATCGAACCACGAAAGCGCAAGTGTGCGGGATAGTGCCTCCACCTTGTCGCTGTGAATCAGCTCACGGGCCAAACGTTCGGCCTGGCTACGCTGGTAAGGAGACTGTGAAGCGACAAACGCGGAAATACGTCCTGCCATGAGCTGCCGCACGATCGTACGACTGAGATTCTCGGCGATTTTCTGATTTCGCGGGCTGAAGGCGAACGTGACGATGCGATCCTGCAACATCGGCAGAACGGCACGGATGAACGACTTGATCTGATCTTCGAGCGAACGCATGGCGAAGACGCCAAACAACGGATTGATGCGTTCATTGAACGCAAGGAGGGAAGTAAATACGAGATCCGTCAGCATGGCGCCGACAAACTCCTGACGGACCAGGTTTTCCATCGCCTGGCGCAGCTCCGCGGGCGCCTCCGCATCAGGCAATACCGACGCCTCGATCTCACGTGCCACCCGCTCGCCGAGAACCTGCCGCAATGATCCCGGATACTTTTCAAGCCGGGCGATACTGCGCCGCTGCAGGTCAATGACGAGATCGGCCAGAATGTCCCGATCGAAAAGCCGGGCGGGCATCGCGCGCAGGGAACGGCGCACCTGGCGGACGTCGATGACCTCGCGAACGCGCAGGCGCCCCAGGGCAGCCAGTTCGTCGAGCACCACAGATTCCAGGCGCTTGCGAAAGTCCGAAGAGCGCAAGCGGGCTTGCCAATATGTGGCGTCATCCCTGGAGGATTTGGTCACGGATCGGGGCATGCGAGACATTCTCTTTGAAGCGGATCAACAACAGCAGAAATCGGCCGTTGGCACATCCGGCGGAGTGGAGCGAATGATCGTACAAGCCTGGCCTGTCCGGAAAACACGCCCTCACATCGCCGCCTTCATCCACACCACTGCTCCACCATCTGCGGCGTCACAGCCCGCCGCTCAATGATTTCCCGGAAAAAGAAAGCACTCTTGCGGGGGCGTCGGTCCAGCGTTTTCCGATCGATCTCGATCAGACCGAATTTCGGGCCGTATCCGAAGTTCCACTCGAAGTTGTCCATCGCCGACCAGTAGAAATAGCCCCGCACATCGACTCCGCGCCGGCGCACCAGATCGACCTGCGCCAGGTGATCCGCGATATAGCGCACACGCACCCGATCGTCGTCATGGGCCATACCATTTTCGGTAACATAAACGGGTAGCCCTGTGGCGGCGGCACGTTCCAGCAGTGGACCCAATCCTTCAGGGTAGATTTCCCAGCCCATTTGGCTGAGCGTACGGGCCGGATCACTCATTGCCGGACCATTGGTACGTGCATCGTAACGGGTGCGCGTGTAGTACTGCACACCGACGAAAGTCGACGCCTCCCGTAGTCCCTCTATCGGCACCGGAGGACGACCGGGGTAGGCAAACACACCGTCTCGAAGAGCATCGAACATCACACCGTTGGTCTCCGCGTCCCGTCGCACCGCAAGGGCGCAATCTCCGGCGTCGTCGGGTCGTAGTGGCTCGTGCGCCACGACGGCCAGGGTGATGCCGATCTGTGGCATACGCCGGGCATGTGCACGAATCGCACGCGACATCTCGGCATGGACTCGGAAGAAGTTCAGCAACACGTCAGCAGCAACCGCAGGGTCGGCAAGGCGCGGGGGAAAATACGCGTAACGATAACCCAATTCGGCCACGATATTGGGTTCGTTGATCGTGCACCAATTCTGCACCAGATCTCCGAACTCACGGGCCAGCAACTCGGTGAAACGCACGAGCCGAGACATGTCGCCGGCCGCTGTGTAGCCACCCTGCTCGATGAACCACCTCGGCGCCGTGAAGTGGTGGATCGTCAACCATGGCTCGATGCCCAGTTCACACAACGTGGACAGGACACGTCGATAATGCTCGATCTCCGCCTTGTCGAAGTGTCCCGGCTCCGGTTCCACGCGACTCCATTCGACGGACAGGCGATGCGCCGGATGTCCCAGTTCCCGGAGCAAGCGGAAATCCCCGGCAAAACGGTGATAGTGATCGCACGCCACGCCGGAGGGCTCCAACGCATTGGTATTCGGCGCGTGTTCGTGCGCCCACCAGTCGTTATGGATATTCGCTCCCTCGACCTGGTGGGCCGCAGTCGCACTGCCAAAGACAAAGTCAGCAGGGAACTCGATGCGCGAGATCATAAGAGCCCAGAGAGCACAACACGAAGTGGAACGGAAGCCGGTTGGAGAGAGTGTTCTGCAGGTGCGGGACTGCCCCGAGCTTGCACTTCCAACCGGCGTGTGTTCCGTAGCCCACCAGGGAGAGAAACACGATGCCAGAGTTCGAAATGTTCGGATTGCGCGCCTCTGATTTTGGCGCGGGCTTCACCTGGGGTGTGGCAACGGCATCCTACCAAATCGAGGGTGCATGGAATGAAGATGGCAAAGGGCTCTCGATCTGGGATACTTTCACACACCGGCGCCGCTGGCCCATTCCGACCGTGCGCACGGGTGAAAATGGTGACGTCGCCTGCGATTTTTACCACCGCTACCAGGAAGACGT